>JANNCZ010000489.1:0-3504 GCA_031387185.1 Burkholderiales bacterium | reverse complement strand
GGTGGTCATCGACGGCGAGATGCACGAGGTGGTGTACACGCAGCCGCTCAAGCCTGGCTGCGAGGTTTTTTTTCTGCCGCGCATCGAAGGCGGCTGAGTCAGCGGGATTGTCTAAAACCGTTGGTGTGAGCGGGTTCTAGCTCACTCCGCTGACGCGGCCCTTGTCCCCCAACGATCTGCAAGCACGTGCCGGTAGCGGGCGAAACGGAGCACAACAGGCGAAACTTCAGGCGTCTTTCATGCGGTGGCCGCAACGATGGCTGGATGTTGTGCGAATTCACGCTCGAACTGTGCGAACGCGATACGCGTCTGGGCGCCCAGACGCCGTGCTTCGTCGAGTTTGCCGGCTGCTGCTGCCTGCCCGACTCTCGCAGCCAGCGCAGCCGCGCGCAGGGCGCCAAAGCGTGCGCAGGTGCTCCCAAGTGTATGCGCAGCGATTGTCATGTCTGCACAACTGGTTGCGTGCTGCTGTTCTGGATCGCCGGGCAGATCTCCCGCCAGCCGCGCGAGCAATGCATGCGCATTGGGCACAAAGCGCGCCACCAGACTAGGCATCAGTCCTGGTGATGATTGGTCCAGACGGATCAAGCCGTCGAGTGCTGCAGCGTCAAACACGGGGGCCTGCGCGCCTGCCGGCGGTAGCGCTGGCGCGGTGGTGTCAGGCAACGGCAGCGCGGTGCCGCCGGTCAGCCGCGCCAGCAGGGCCAATAGCGCGGCCCGCTCAAACGGCTTGGCCAGAAAATCGTCCATGCCGGCCTTGAGAAAGCGTTCGCGATCACCCTGCATGTTGTTGGCGGTGAGCGCAATGATGGGCGTTTGGCTAGCCCCTCCCGCCTCACGCGCGCGGATCTCGCGAGTCGCCTCAATGCCGCCCATCACCGGCATCTGCACATCCATCAGGATGCAATCGAAGCTTTGCGCATTGAGGGCCGCCAATGCCTGCACGCCGTCGCCGGCCTCGCGCACTACGTGACCGGCACTGGTGAGCATGCCGCGCGCGACCATGCGGTTGACCTCATTGTCCTCCACCAGCAGAATCGACAAGCCGGTTGCAGCCGGCCCCGGGCTGGCCGCTGTCCCCGGCAACGACGGCGCAAGCGATTGCGCCGGTAGCGGTGCTGATACCGCGTCATGCCGCGGCTTTTCGGCCGCCCAGCCGGCCAATTGTTCGGCCGATGGCAACTCCAGGGGAATCACGATCTCGAACCGCGAGCCGAGCCCCGGCACGCTCTGCGCGGTCACGCTGCCGCCCATGCGCTCGGCCAGTTCGCGCACGATGTACAGGCCCAGACCCGAGCCGCCATGGCGGCGCGTGTCCGATCCATCGGCTTGTACAAAGCGTTCGAACAGGCATTCCAGCTGCGCCGGCTCAATACCCGGCCCGCTATCGACTACGGCGATGCACAGGTTGACGGGTTTCTCTTGCAGGTCCTGCTCACCCTTCGCTCCTTGCGCTGCTGGCGTACCCGGTACACCGTGGGTGGCCAAGGGCGCTGCGCTGCCTACCTCGATGCCGACCCGGCCATGCTCGGTGAACTTGATCGCGTTGCCTGCCAGGTTCATCACCATCTGGCGCAGGCGTGCTGCGTCACCACGCACGACCTGCGGCAGCGTGGCGTCAATCACGATGTCGAGTGCCAACTGCTTGGCATCGGCCAGCGGCAACAGCGTATCGCGCACCCCTTCCACCATGGCAGTGAGTGCGAATGGTTTGGCATCGAGCGTCAGGTGGCCTTCCTCGATACGCGCCACGTCCAGCACGTCGTTGATCAACGCCAGCAGGGCGCCGGCCGAGCTGTGGATCGTGCGCGCATATTGCTGTTGCGTGCCGGTGAGTCCCGAATCGGACAGCATTTCGCTCAAACCCAGCACCGCGTTCATCGGCGTGCGAATCTCGTGGCTCATGTTGGCCAAAAACTGCGACTTCGCGGTGCTCGCCGCTTCGGCAATCCCCACCGCCATTTGCAATTGAGCGGCGAGGTGGTCGACCTCAATGCGGTGCCGCAGGGCTTCGAGCACCAGCTTTTCAAATTGCCGGGCGACCACAAACAAAAGGACCATGTAAATCAGCGCGGCGAACCCGATCGCGTTGGCATCCACACCGCCCGCTTGCAACAGGTAACCGGCAAACAGCAGCATGCCACTGCCGACATAGGCGACGTAGGCAGGCCAGTAAGCCGCCAGCGAGCTCAACGCGCCGGCGGGGACACCCGCAATGATGAACGCGTGGATGAAGAACAGCGTCTGGGTATCACTGTTGGGCAAAAACCAGATACCCCCCAGACCCCAGACCACGCCATTCAGAGCAGCCAGCGCCACGCCGGCATGAAACCAGTGAGGCACGCTGCCCGGAGCAGGCTTCAGGCGCCAGTACGCTGCGAACAAAGCCACGCGGGTCGCACACACGCCGAGCAGCAATAGCAACCACCGATTGACCAGCGCGTGGTCGAAGTGGTTTCGCAGAATCGTCGCATAGAGGATACCGACGGCTGCGCCGGTCAGGATGCCGACAAATGACGATCGAAAGAACAGCTGCGCGCGCTGGTCAATCAGCACATCGCCAGGGGCAACGGCGGTAGCCGTTGCGAGGCTCAAGGGGTTCTCGGGGCGGTTCTCGGGGCGAAGCTGCATTGCGTCGGGTCGAAGCAGGGCAAGGTGCGAAGAGGATCGAATAGCATACTCCCAGCGGCGCCCGCGGGATACCGGAGAGTTCATGCCATTTCGCCAGCCAATTCCGGTGCGCCCAGCGCCACCCTAGTCTGCGTCAAACTGCCCCGCGTTCTTGCCCTTGAACGGCGCGTAGAACGCCTTGATCGCGGCCATATCGCGCTCGATATCGCCGGTCGGCACAAACACCGGGCCGAGGCCGCTGCGCTTGTTGGCGTAGTCCATATAGGCCATCACGATCGGTACGCCGGCGCCGGTGGCGATGTAGTAGAAGCCGGTTTTCCAGTAGCGTGTTTTGCCGCGTGTGCCTTCGGCCGGCAATGTCAATTGCAGCGGGCCTTCGGCGGCCTTGATCGCGTCAATCGATGCGGCCACCAGATTGCTGGATTGTTCGCGTTGCACCGGGATGCCGCCCAGCCACATCATGACCCCGCGAAACGGCGAACGGAACAGCGAGGCCTTGCCCATCCAGTAGACGTGCAGGCGCAACTGGAACGCGACCATCAGGGTGTAGGGCAAGTCCCAGTTGCTGGTGTGCGGCGCGGCAATCAGCACGCTCTTTTGCCCACCAGGCGGCAAGCTGCCTTCGACCTTCCAGCCGTTGAGCTTCATGAAGGCGATCGAGAAAGCGCGCAGCACCGTGTTGACGATGGGAGTGTCGAAGATGGTGCGGTGCATGGAATGTAAAGTCGAAGGTTTTCAAAGAACGGAAAATGCAGCCCCATGAACCTCGATGAACCACTAGGCCTGGAGTGGACGACGCTGCAAAACAACCACGAGCATTATGAGCACGGCGCTTTGGCGCTGAAGGTGGTGACGGTCGTTTTCGCGTTTGCG
>JANNCZ010000440.1:0-3895 GCA_031387185.1 Burkholderiales bacterium | reverse complement strand
CGCCGCCGTTGCCGCCACCGGTGGTTCCACCAACGCCGGCCTGCACCTGCCGGCCATTGCGCACGAAGCCGGTATCCGCTTCACCATGGACGATGTGGCCGAAGTGTTCCAGCGCACGCCGTTAATCGCCAGCCTGCAGCCAGGTGGCAAATACCTCGCGCGCGACCTGCACCATCGCGGCGGCGTGGCGCTGGTGTTGAAAGCCCTGCTCGATGGCGGCTATCTGCATGGCGACGCGCTCGCGCTCTCCGGCCGCACACTCAAGGAAGAACTGGCCGGCATCCCCGCGCCTGATGGCGACATCGTCACCACCACCACCCGGCCACTGCATCCGACCGGCGGCGTGGTCGTGCTCAAGGGCAACCTGTGCCCCGACGGCGCGCTGATCAAGATCGCGGGCTTGAAGTCGCTGGTGTTCGAAGGCCGCGCACGCGTATTCGACGGTGAAGAGGCTTGCGTCAAGGTCGTGAAGGCGCGCGGCTACAAGGAAGGTGACGTGCTGATCATTCGCAACGAAGGCCCCAAGGGCGGTCCCGGCATGCGCGAAATGCTCGGCACCACGGCACTCATCTATGGCCAGGGCATGGGCGAGAAAGTCGCGCTGCTCACCGATGGCCGCTTCTCCGGCGCCACGCGCGGCATGTGCATCGGCTACGCGGCGCCTGAAGCGGCAGAAGGCGGGCCGTTGGCGCTGGCACAGGATGGTGACGCGATCCGCATCGACTGCAACGCTCGCACCATCGACATGCTGGTCAGCGACACCGAACTTGCCGCGCGGCGCATGGCGTGGAAGCCGCAACGTCAAGAGCGTCTCGCCGGCGCGCTGGAGAAATACGCCAGGCTGGTCGGCCCGGCGAATCTGGGCGCCGTCACCCATTCAGGCGCGGTCGACTGGCCGGAAGGAGTTTGACCATGAGCAAACCAGTACTCACCTATCCTAGCCTCGGCCTGATGGGGCATCACATGACCAAACGTCTCCTCGCCGCAGGCTATCAGGTACACGTGTGGAACCGCTCCAAGCAAAAAGTCGCACCAGCGCTGGTGCTGGGCGCGATTGCCGCAGAAAGCCCTAGCGTCGCGGTGGAGAAAGCGGACATCGTCATGATGTGCCTCTTCGATGCCAAGGCCGTCGAGGAGGTTGTGTTCGGTGCAGACGGCGTTGCCAAAGCGGCTGGCGCCGGCGAGCCTCTGCGCCACAGGGCGCAGTTCTGCCCGCACGCTCCCAGCACCTTTTCGTAACCGAGCCCGTCAAAAAATAGCAATAAGCCCGGTGTCCTGTTTCGTCACCAGTAAGCATTATCGGAGTTGAATCATGTCAGTCATTCTAGGAAGCGGCACCCATCGTTACGAAGTCATCGACAACTGGGCCAAAGTGCCTAAGGGCTGGGCCTTCAAGGATGTCGGCGGCGTCGCGGTCGATAGCAAGGATCAGGTTTATGTGTTCAACCGCGGTGAGCATCCAATGATGGTGTTCGACCGCGATGGCAATTTTTTGCGCTCTTGGGGCGAGGGGGAATATCCGCGTGCACATGGCTTGCACATTGATGTCGATGACACGCTCTACCTCACCGACGATGGCGGTCATGTGGTGCGCAAGTGCACGCCGGAGGGCAAGGTGCTGCTTGAGTTGGGAACCGCAGGAAACCCAGGCAAGCCAGCGCCATTCATGAGCGGCCTGCCATTTCACCGCTGCACGCACACCGCGCTGTCGCCAAAAGGCGAAATCTACGTCGCCGATGGTTACGGCAATTCGAAGGTGCACAAATATTCGCCAGACGGCAAGCTGCTGATGTCGTGGGGCGAGCCGGGCACCGATGAGGGCCAGTTCAACATCGTGCACAACATCGTCACCGACAAGGAAGGCTGGGTCTACGTGGCCGACCGCGAGAACCATCGCGTGCAGGTGTTTGATGCCAACGGCAAGTACGAAGCGCAGTGGCACAACATGCACCGGCCCTGCGGTCTGTGTTGCGGCAAAGGGCCGAAGCCGGAATTCATCATTGGTGAATTGGGCTCGGGGATGAAGGTGAACCGTAAGCATCCGAACATCGGGCCGCGCCTGTCGATCGTTGATGAACAGGGCAAGCTGATTGCGCGCCTTGGTGGCGAGAATGGCCCCGGCACTGCGCTCGGCCAGTTCGTCGCGCCGCATGGTGTGGCGGTCGATTCGCGCGGCGACATTTATGTGGGCGAGGTGAGCTTTACCGATTGGCCGACTACGCATCCGGATGAGCCGATCCCGCCGGGGTTGCGGTCATTGCAGAAGTTGCGCAAATTGCAGGCGTAGCCATTGGCCGCGCTGTTTCTTCAGTAGCCCTGCGGCCCAAGAGGCGCTTCCACCAAGGATCTTGGCCAGTCGAAGCCACAAGATCCGCCTGCACCAACGGTTTCGATATGCCACCATGTATCAGCCGAAGCAAAAATGGCGCTCTCGCGAGCGCCGTTTTCATTTGCCGATCAACTCTTGGCTCAACCGAGCATGTCGCTCCAAATATTGCGCGCCCACGCATTGCCATAGGCACCTTCGAGTTCGGTCGGCCCTGCCGACAATCCGCCCGACCCAGGTACCACTTTCATGGTTTTGTCTTTCGGGTCGTAGGCATGCACGCTGGCGACGTGCACCACGTTTTTGTCATCGACGAACGAGTA
Organism: Burkholderiales bacterium; assembly: GCA_031387185.1. GTDB lineage: Bacteria > Pseudomonadota > Gammaproteobacteria > Burkholderiales > JAEUOS01 > CANJDH01. Next base: position 1,246 of record JANNCZ010000440.1, on the reverse strand, counting down.
GCAGGTGTTGGCCATCATTGGCGTCTGGCTTGGTTGGCGGCCGTTCATCAATTCGATGATCGCCGCTGCGGCCACTTTGGCGTGCTGATTGGCCATATGGCCTGACTTGGGCATCAGCGCCGCTGACAAGGTTGAGTCACCCAGCACGTGGATGCCGGGGCGCGCGGTCGATTCCATCGTCAGCCAGTCGACGCCGCACCAGCGGTTGTTGGCAGTGTTGAGGCCGGCTTGTTGTGCGATGTCCCCTGCGCGCATCGGCGGGATGATGTTGAGCACGCCGGCCTTGATCTTGTCATCGAGCGTGGTGATGGCGGTGAGGCTTGCCGCATCGACTGCGTTGACTTCCATGTTGTTGCGATATTCGACGATGCCCTTGTACTGGCCGTTCCAGTGCGCTTTGAACAGGCCGGCTTTGGATACCACATCTTCGTTGGCGTCGAGAATCATCACCTTGGATTTGGGCTTCTGCGTCTTGAAATAATGCGCGACTTGACAGGCACGCTCATACGGACCGGGCGGGCAGCGGTAAGGTGCCTTCGGAATGCTCATGACGAACACGCCGCCGTCTTTCATGTCTTCGAGTTGCTTGCGCAGCGTAACAGTCTGCGGGCCGGCCTTCCACGCGTGCGTGATGTTTTGCTGCGCGGCGGGTGCAGCAAGGCCCTTGACTTGATCGAACAAAAAATCGACGCCGGGCGCGACGATCAGGCGGTCGTAGTTGAGGTCTTGAATTTTTTTCAGCTCAATCGTTTTCTTGTCGACGTTGACCTTGGTGACTTCGTCGTTGATCACCTGCACGCCGTAGTCGCGCAGCTTGGCGTAGCCGACGGTGATGTCTTCGATCTTGCGCGAACCGCCCAGCACCAGGTTGGACAACGGGCAGGAAATGAAGGCCGGGCTGCGGTCGATCAGGAACACTTCAATCGCGCCTTCCGACCACATGCGCAGATATTTGGCAGCGGTCGCACCGCCGTAGCCACCGCCGACGATGATGACACGGCCCAGTTTTTGTGGTGCTGAGGGTTGGGACGCGCAACCGGCCAGGGCCATGGCGCTGGCCACGCCTGACCATTTGAGAAAGTCACGGCGCTGAATAAATTCACGGTGCCCAATTGCAGGGATATTTTTCATGATCGATGGTGTCCCTTATTTGTTGGCGGCGGCAGGTTTCTGCGCAGCAAAAAAATCAGCCATCAGCGCGATTTGCTCGTCGCTGTAGCCCTTGGCGATCTGATGCATGATGGTC
>JANNCZ010000437.1:0-5226 GCA_031387185.1 Burkholderiales bacterium | reverse complement strand
TTATCTTCGCGCGCATGACCATCATGGCCCTGCTGGCGGCGCTGCTGCTCGAACAAGTCCGCCCGCTGCCGGCACACGGGCGGCTCGGCCAGCCGGTGTATGCGGCACTCGATTTTGTCGAGCACCATCTCAATGCCGGTGAGCATCATCATGGTGTGACGGCCTGGCTGGTCACGGCGGGTGTGTTGTTGAGCGCCGCCTGCGGGCTGTACTACGCGCTCTACCATGTGTCGGTGGCACTGGCGTGGGCGTTGAACGTGCTGATCCTGTATTTGACAATGGGCTTTCGCCAGTTCAGCCATCACTTCACCGACATTCACCGCGCCTTGGCCGCAGGTGACCTGGCGCAGGCGCGCGCGCTGATGGGCGCGTGGCGCGGCCGCTCCGCCGACGATCTGAACTCGGGTGAGATTGCGCGCCTGGCGATCGAGCAGGCGCTGACCGCCTCGCATCATCATGTGTTCGGCGTGCTGATCTGGTTTGCGGTGTTGCCGGGGCCGGCTGGCGCATTGCTCTACCGTCTCGTGCTGCTGCTGAAAGAGCGCTGGGGCGGCAAGACCGGCGCAGAGCATGGCGGCTTCGGCCATTTTGCCAATCAGGCGGCGTATTGGATTGACTGGCTGCCGCTGCGTCTGACCGCGGCTGGGTTTGCAGTGGCGGGCAATTTTGAGGATGCGGTGTATTGCTGGCGCAATCAGGCGGCGCGCTGGCGCGATCCGGAGATAGGCATCGTGCTGGCGAGCGGGGCGGGGGCGATTGGTGTCACGTTGGGCAAACCGCTGCGCGATGGTATCGGCCCGGCAGGCGTGGCGATTGATGACCGCATCGAGATCGGCTCAGGCCTGGAGGCGGATGCGGCATTCTTGTCGAGCACCGTGGGTCTGGTGTGGCGGGCGCTGGTGTTGTGGATGCTGTTGCTGGCAATGCTGGCGGTAGCGAGTTGGGTGTGACCGGCACCGCCGGCCAACCGCATTGATTTGATCGCGATCAAGCTGCGGCGCGCTCGGTGCCGCAATTCCAGCAGGCACTGAACTGGCCTTCGAGCCACTCGTTGCATTTCGTACAAGTCCAGCTGGGCGCATAGCTCGGGCGGCGGATCTCGTGGATCAACGCACGCGCTTCGGCAGCTTGCGCATCGTTGGCAATCCACACTTCGGGCCAAGTCTGATCGAAAGGCACTTCGCCAGCGACGCGCATCAGGTTTTCGTTGCGCAAAAAAGCAACCATGCCGGCGGCATCGAGGACGTTGCGCAGATGCGTGGCTTCAACCAAATCATAAGCGCGCCAGACGCGGATCATGGGCCGGTCGTGTGGGTATTGGGTGGGTATCCGGCGCGCATCAGGAGCGTCTCAGGTGTGTTTCGGACGTGTATCGGGTGCCAACTACAGGCAAATCAAGCCCCGATATCTGCCGTGAGCTTTTGATACAGCGCAAAGCGCTCGGGGTTGATTGCGCCACTGGCTGCCGCCGTGCGCACCGGGCAGTTCGGTTCGTGCAGGTGGCGGCAGTTGGCGAAGCGGCAACGGCCAAGGTAGGGCGCGAATTCATGAAAGCCGGCTTCGAGGTCGGCGTAACGCAGATGATGAATCCCCACCTCCTGCATGCCGGGGCAGTCGATGATGGTGCTCGCGGCATCGATACGGTACAAACGTGAAAACGTGGTCGTGTGTTTGCCCGCCTTGAGCGCGGCAGAGAGTTCGCCAATCACCGCCGCGGCGCCCGGCACCAGCGCGTTGATGAGGCTCGATTTACCCATGCCTGATTGCCCAGCCAACACCGTGCATCGGCCCAAGAGCCGCTCCAGGAGCGCCTCTTGGGCCGATGGCAGAGTGCCGTCGCGCGGCTTGGCGGTGAGCGTGATGACCTCATGGCCTGCCGCTTCAAACATGGTCAAGCGCGCGCGCGCGGCATCGCGGCCGGCCATGTCGGTCTTGTTGAGTACGATCAGCGCCGGCACGCTGGCGGCGTGGGCGATCAACAGCACGCGCGTGATGAACTCTTCCGACGCGCGTGGTTCGACGGCGGCGAGCACCAGCACTTGATCCACATTGGCGGCGATGCTTTTTTGCTTGTAGGCATCGGAGCGCTCCAGATAATTGCGCCGCGGCAGCACCTGGTTGATGACGCCCTGGCCCGGCCCGGTGAGGGCGCAGGCGACGCGGTCACCACAAGCGACGTTGTGTTTTTTGCCGCGCGTGACGCAATCAAGATGTTCACCTGCATCGGTCTCGATTTCGTAGCGGCGGCCGAATACGGCGATGACGGTGCCGGTGCCGGCGTTTGCAGCGTTCGTGGATTGCGCGGCGCCGGTGGGCGCGCGGCTTGACGCTGGTGTGCTCAAAGCTTGAGCATTGCGTCAGCCTTGGCTGCGCAAATGAAATCGTTTTCACTGAGGCCTTGCACCGAGTGCGTGTCGTAACGCACTTCGCACTTGTTGTAGTTCACGACCAGCTCGGGGTGATGGTCTTCACGGTGCGAGACAAGCGCGAGGCCGTTCACAAAAGCCATGGTCTCGAAATAATTTTTGAACGCATAGGTCTTGACCAGCTTGCTGCCGAGAATTTCCCAGCCTCTGAGTTGCGTCAGCAATTCACGTGCGGCAATATCGGCAAGTGGATGGCCGCCTTCACATGGCGCGCAATGGCGCGTGACCAGATCAGTCAAGCTTGCCACCCGCGATCACGCCATCAAGCATGGTTCAAGCTTTCTAGAGTGCGGCGTGTAAAGGCGCAGTGCCGGTTCGGCCGGTTCAGCCAACGCGCCTGGCGATTCATGTTGCCAGCGTTTTGAGCCGCGCCACGCGCAAAGGGGCAGGCGGGTGTGAGTCGTAAAACGCCGAGAACCACTTGTCGGGCGTGAGCGTGGCGGCGTTGTCTTTGTAGAGCTTGGTGAGTGCGGCGATCAGCGGTTGCGCGCCGGTGATGCCGGCCGCGAAGGCATCGGCTTCGTATTCATGCTTGCGCGAACTGATGCTGGTGAGCGGGTGAAAAATAAAAGTGAACACCGGCAACACCAATGCAAACAGCGTGAGCGCGGTGCCGGCGCCGATTTGTGTGACGCCGAGGCCAGCGTAAAACCACGCAGCGTTGGCCAACTCGCCGAGCAGCCAGAGGAACAGCAAGGAAAGCGCAAACAGCACAGCGATGCGCTTGACGATGTGGCGGCGCTTGAAGTGGCCCAACTCGTGCGCGAGCACGGCCTCGACTTCGCTCTCGTTCAGACGCGAGATCAGGGTGTCGAACAGCACGATGCGTTTGGCGCTGCCAAAGCCGGAAAAATAGGCATTGCCATGATTCGAGCGCGTCGAGCCATCCATGACGAACAAACCCTGCGAGCGAAAGCCGGTGCGCGCAAGCAGCGCCTCAATGCGCGCCTTCAAGGGCCCATCGGGCATCGGCACGAACTTGTTGAACAGTGGCGCGATGAAGGTGGGAAACAGCCACAGCAGCAGCAGGTTGAACGCCATCCATGCGAACCACGCCCACAGCCACCACAGGGTGCCGAGCGAGGTCATCAGCCACACGGCGGCACCAAGCACGGCGCCGCCCAGTGCTACGCCGAGCAGCGCGCCCTTCAGGGTGTCGATGATGAACAACTTCCACGTCATCTGGTTGAAGCCGAACTTCGCTTCGATCACAAAGCTGCGGTATGCGGCGAACGGCAAGTCGAGCACCGAGAGCAATGCGAACACCGCGCCGGCACCCAGCACTTCACGCCACACGCCGTTGGCGGTGCCGCCCGCCCAGCCGAATACCGCATCAATGCCGCCGGCCAGCGTGAGCGCAACCAGCAGGAAGGCGCCGAACACCGTCTCGATCAAGCCAAAGCCGAGCTTGGCGCGGGTGTAGTCAGCCGCCTTGTGATGCGCGCTTAAATCGACTGCTGCCGCAAAGTCAGCCGGCACGGCATCACGATGCGCCGCCACGCTGCGCGCCTGACGCAAGGCGAGCCAGCACTTGAGCACCAGCATCAGGGCGAGGGCGGCGAGAAACAAAAAGCTGAAGAGGGTGGCGGACATGCAGGATACAGGTCGATCAAACCGGAGAGAGAAAATCGAATGTAGGTGGTAGATGGTGGCAACGCTTGCCTGCGGCGGCAGCACGGTGGAGCAACAGCGCTGCGATCCCGCAGCATATCGCGGCAAGGCCCTGTGCGACAATCAATTGACTTAATTATCCCGCACATATGGGTATGGCCCAAGACCAAAACAACCTGATCTGGCTCGATATGGAAATGACCGGCTTGCTGCCGGACAGCGACCGCATCATCGAAGTCGCGCTCGTCATTACTGACTCCCAACTCAATATCGTCGCTGAAGCGCCGGTGTTGGTGGTGCATCAGTCTGACGAGGTGCTGGGCGGCATGGACAAATGGAATCAATCCACGCACGCCAAGTCCGGCCTGATTGCCAAGGTCAAAGCCTCGACGCTGGATGAGCGCGCAGTCGAATTGCGCATGCTCGATTTTTTGAAACTGCACGTGCCCAAGAGTGCGTCGCCGATGTGCGGTAATTCGGTCTGCCAAGACCGGCGCTTCATGGCCAAATCGATGCCTGCATTGGAAGACTGGTTTCACTACCGCAATCTTGACGTATCTACGCTCAAGGAGTTGTGCAAGCGCTGGCGGCCCGAGTTGGCCAAAGGCTTGGTCAAGCATGGCAAGCACGAGGCGCTGGCGGACATCATCGAATCGATTGAAGAACTCAAGTATTACCGCGAGCACTTTTTGAAGGTGTAGCCCGCAAGGGAATCGGTCTGAGAGCTGCTCTGGGGGCGGTTCTCGTTGAGTATGGCCTGAACAATGGCACAAATATGAGCGACTTCAAGCCGGCGATCTTGATCAGCGCGCCATCGGGGCAGAGGTTGCCTTTCAGCACCACCACGCCACCGGTCGGGTGCAAGGGCTGCGCGGTGGTGGTGACGATGTCGCCATCCGGTGCGGGAATGCCGGCGAGTTCTTCCTTGAGCGTGCGACCCGAAAGGGCGAGGGCATCACCGTGCAGATAGCCGCCATCGAGCAGGGCTTTCAAAACGATCGCGACGCCACCACGATGATGCAGATCGCGCGCGAGGTATTTGCCGCCGGGCTGCAGGCTGGCGATTAACGGCGTGCGCTGGAACACTTCGGCCACATCGTCCATGGTGAAGCGGATACCGGCTTCGTGCGCAATGGCCGGCAGGTGCAGGCCGGCGTTGGTGGAACCACCGGTGGCGGCAACGGCGGCG
>JANNCZ010000423.1:0-5732 GCA_031387185.1 Burkholderiales bacterium | reverse complement strand
AGCAAATTTGGCGGCGCGTATTTATTCAACATGGTCAACAACCCGCCGCCTGAGCTGACCGACTACCTCTACATCTCGGCCTCGGTCACCGAGAAAACGATTCGCGAAAAACCGAAGGAACTCGCCGCCTACTGCCGCGGCATCGCCCTCGCCCTGCGCGCCATTCATGGTGACCACGAAGGCTTCAAAACCTGGGCCCGCGTCTATTTCAAAGACCTTGATCCGGCGCTGTTTGACAACGCCTTTGCCAACAACATCGCGATGTACATGAAGACGCCGGTGCCGACACGCGCGCAGTTTCAGCGCAATGTCGAATTCCTCGACTCGGAGTTGAAGCTGCTCAATCAGCCCGGCATTCCCGGCAGCTTCAAGTTTGATGATGCGTGGGATTTGAGTTTTGTCGAGAAGGGCATGGCGAATTTGTGATTGGAGCAGTTACTGCCCTGAAAGCTATGCGGGGAGCGGCTTTCATGGGCATGTCCCCGTGCGTTCACTTGCGGGAAGCGTTCAGCGAGTCACCACACTCCGATTGTTGCCGGAGCATGGGTGAACGAATGTTCAGCAAATAGCGGCGGCGTATACTGGGGGTACAAAGCGTGAGGAGCAATGAGATGAACTCGGATCAGTGTCGGCAAATCGTGGCCTGTGCTCTGGGCCTTTGCGTGACAACAGCGTGGGGCCAGCAGATCGTCCCCGGCGCTTCGCTCATTCGAACAGCGCCAATCACGTTGAACGTGACGCCCCCCGTGCTTCAGCCTGGTTCGGCAGTATTGATCACACCCGCCGGAGCGCAGCTCAATATTGGAACTTCTCAAGGGATCACCACAAACCCAACCATTCCGCTACCGCCACCCGGAACTGGTCAAATCACTCTGACTGCACCTGGCGGTGTATCCGCAAGCGGACCCGCGATTGCCTTGCCCACCCCGCCGGGTAGCAATCCAAATAGTCCGATCGGTACGCCGCAACAGACGTTTGTCTCAAATCCGGGCCAACTCATCAATTGGCAGACATTCGCCGTTGGTAGTGCAGAAGCAGGACGCTACGCGCAGCCGGTACATAGGACAGCGGCGACCACCAGTAACGCGGTAGCTCCTGGTGCTGGTGTGCATACCGGTTTCTTGCCTTCGGCCGATGTCTTTCAGGCCATTACCGCAAATGGTGCGTACACCATCCGCGCCTTGCCCCTGCCTGCAAATGCTGCCACGCAAGCTGTCATGGGGGCTGATGGCGTCTTGAGGTTATCTGCCAAACCCTAGCCTTCGCGGGTCTACCGAAGGATTCTGGTGTCGAAGAGGGCCGGAGCTGGCCTTGCCATCGCGGCATGGCACCCCGTAAATGGAGCGTCGTGTAAAGCTCAAATTTTTGTCTGCGTTTCCGTCAGACCCGGTGCGACGGAAAAATACCGCACGAACGCTTTGTCATCAGTATTTGGAAGGATGTTGGGACCGCCCGTGTCCCAACGAAGGCGACGTTCTCATTCTCGACCACTCGCTCATTCCGGCCTGATGACCAAGTGCAGCCATTGCTTGACCATGAGGAATCAGACGGCCCGCTTTGGCGTCAGCGAGGCCGCGCGCCGTCTCGCGCACAACGTGCTCGCAATAGTCAAACCCGTCGCGCAGCACAAAAGAAATCATCGTCTGCGGGGTGCGGCCAGCTTGCTTGGCCAGCGCTTCGAGGCGGCGGTAATTGGTTCGGCCTAGGGAAATCAAGGGGGCAGATACGGCGGTTGGCATCGGTCTCACCTCGTGGCAGCGTGCAAAAATATAGCATGCTATGTTGCCGCCGATGCACATTCGCGCGCGCATCAATCGATTCAATCGCGAGAACCATTCGCCGGGGTACTTGAAGTGATCGACCAAACCACGCTTGACACCTACCGTGCCGACGGCGCAGTCGCCCTGCGCAACATCATCGCGACTGAATGGATCGCCCGTCTGCGCGAAGGTGTCGCCGACAACATGGCGCAACCCGGCCCCTTCGCCAAGCGCTATACCCCCGAAGGCCAGCCCGGCCTGTTCTTCGGCGACTATTGCAATTGGCAGCGCATCGATGCCTATCGCACGTTCTTCTTCGACTCGCCCTTGAAGCACGTGGCGGCAGAGATGATGGGCTCGTCCAAGGTCAACCTGTATCACGAGCATGTGCTGGTCAAAGAGCCGGGCACCAAAGAAAAAACGCCCTGGCATCACGACCAGCCTTACTACCCGATTGACGGCGCAGACATCATCAGCTTCTGGATTCCGCTCGACCCGGTCGAGCAGCGCACCTGCCCCGAATACATCGCCGGCTCGCACCGCTGGGGCCGCTGGTTCACGCCGGCGCGCTTTGCCGATCTCAAGGCCCACCCAACTGCGCAGGATGCGCGCTTTGAGCCACCGCCAGACTTTGAAGCCGAGCGCGCGCAGCATCGCATGCTGACTTGGGAGTTGGCAGTGGGTGACTGCATCGCCTTTCACGGCCTCACGGTGCATGGCGCGCCGGAGAACTTGAGCACACACCGGCGCCGCGCGTTCTCGGCGCGCTTCACCGGGGCTGATGCGCGCTTTGTGTTGCGCAGCGGCTTTATGTCGCCCCCACCGCCCGAGCGTGATGGGCCGCTGCCTGGCGCGCCGCTTGATTCGGCGGTATTTCCGGTGTTGCTGGCTTGATCTGCCTGGGCTGACGGAGTTCGGCCCGCGCGCTGGTGTTGGCGATGTTGTTGCTGTTTGGCGCGCCGGGCCTTGATGTGATGCCGATCCATTGGGCCGCACCGTAAAATCGGCACGTTCAAGCTCTCCGGGATGTGCAGCAGTGTCCTTCATCGAAATCAACGGTCACACCCTCGAAGTCGAACGCATCCCCGGTGCCGGCAACCGCGCCACCGTCGTCATGCTCCACGAGGGCCTCGGCTCAGTCTCGATGTGGCGCGATTTTCCCAAGCGGCTTGCGGCGCACACGGCGCATTCGGTGGTGTGGTACTCACGCTTGGGTTATGGCAAGTCGGACCCGCTGCCCGATGGCACTGACGCGCTCGGCCCACGCCGCAACCTGCGTCAGCGTGACTTCATGCACCGTGAGGCATTTGAAGTACTGCCTGCACTGCTGACCGCGCTCGATATCGAGCGGCCAGTGTTGTTCGGCCACTCCGATGGCGCCTCGATTGCACTCCTGCACTCGAGCCAGCACGCGGTCACCGGTGTGATCGCGATGGCGCCGCATATTCGCGTCGAAGACATCTCGATCAAGAGCATTGAAGAAGCGCGCGTGGCGTGGGCGAGCACGGACCTCAAGCAAAAGCTCGCCAAGCACCATGACGACGTAGAAGGCGCGTTTCGCGGCTGGAACGACATCTGGCTGCATGCGGATTTTCGCGCGTGGAATATCGAAGACGAGTTGCCGCTGATCAGGGCGCCGATCCTCGCCATCCAGGGCGAGCAGGATCAATACGGCACGCTGTATCAGATCGAAGAAATCGCCCGCCGCAACGCGCGCACGCGCCTGTTCAAAATTCCTGATTGCAAACATTCGCCGCATCGCGACCAGCCGGACATCGTGATGGGTGCGGTGCAATCGTTCCTCGCCACGCTGCCGGAGTTGCGGCGCCTGGAGTCCAATCCCGAAACCCGCGCCGTGCCGCGCGACGCATGAGCGCGCTTGACTGGCTCGGCATGCTGCCGGTGATCGTGTTCAACGCGATTACGCTGGCGTTGGCGGTGTTTATTCTCGCGATGAAGATCCGCTTTGGTTGAGGACGTCGCGTCGCGTTGGGAACGTGTCTGAGGAGACGCCTATTGACTGACCGGCAACCGCAGACCGGCGACGGCGTGACTTAATACACTTTGTATATCCATCTGGACAGGAGTCAACATGAGCGCCATCACCATTTCCCGCTGGGGCAACAGCCTCGGCGTGCGCCTGCCGCAGTTTCTGGCGCGTAGCGCAAATCTCAAGGCCGGTGATGCAGTCACCCTGCAATTGCGTGGCGACGAAATCGTGTTGAAGCCAGCGCGCACGCGGCCGGACGTGAATGCCTTGATCAAAAAGATCACACCGAAGAACCGTCATGCAGCAGTTGATTTTGGTCCAGATCGCGGCAGCGAAGTGGTGGAATGGTAAGCCGCAGCAGCTATGTGCCGGAGCGCGGCGACCTGATCTGGCTGGACTTCGATCCCCGAGCGGGGCACGAACAGGCTGGCCGCAGGTCAGCACTGGTGCTGTCACCCAAGAGTTATCACCAACGCTCACATCTTGCCGTGGTGTGCCCGATCACCTCGCGCATCAAAGGCTATCCGTTTGAGGTGCTGGTTGCGGGGTTGAGCAGGCCGAGCGCGGTACTCGCCGATCAGGTGCGTTCGCTCGATCTTGCTGCACGCCAGGTGGCCTTCATTGCCAAGGCTGGGGCAGATACCGTGGACGCCGTGTCGCTACTCGCGAGTGCGCTGATTCTGCCCGCCAACTGATGGCAACATGCCTTGGTGGCCGGGCGAGCGCTAATCCTCCCGGAAACCAAACGCCGCCCGCCGCAAGCGGTCGTTGATGCCTTCCCACTCCGCCGTCTGCGGCGGCGCTTCGATCAGGATCAGATCGCAACCTGCCGTGTCCATCGCGCGCAGGTGGGCGTAGAGGTTATGGGCATAGACGCGCACCTGCCGCGAGGCGAGCCAGTGCAGAGTGTTGGGCACGCGCGTCGGGTTGAATGACAACACGGCGACGCGCTTGCCGGGGTGGTGCGCGAGCGTCTCGGCAACTTCATGCTGGGCGGCGAGCAGGGTGCGCGTGCGTGGCGCGTAGTGTGCGTCGAGGCTACCCGATACGCGCGGCGTGACACTCGTGGCAGAGGGCGATGGTGCAGCTTGCGCAGAAATCTTGTTTGATGATGCAGCGGAGAGCCGCTCTGGCTGCGGCTCTTCCGGCACTACCCCGCCATAACCCGCTCCCAGAGCGGCTCTTACGGCTTCGATAGTGATGAATCCGGGGCGCAACACGCGCGCCTCGCCGGCCGAGAGATCAACGATGGTCGATTCGATGCCAACCTCGCACGCACCGCCGTCGAGCACGAAGTCAATCGTCGCGCCGAATTCATCGCGCACATGCTGCGCGGTGGTGGGGCTGACGTGACCAAATTTATTGGCTGACGGTGCGGCAATGCCGGCGGGTGTGGCGCCGTCAAGCTGTTTGCGCGCTTGCGCAAACGCGGCGAGCACCGTGTGCGCAAGCGGGTGCGATGGCACGCGCAGGCCGACGGTGTCTTGGCCGCCGGTGACAGCATCGAGCACATGGGGCGCGCGCTTCAAGATCAGCGTCATCGGCCCTGGCCAGAAGGCTGCGGCGAGCGTCCATGCGGCTTCTGGAATATCGATCGCCCATTCACGAATCTCTTCAGCGTGCGCGAGATGCACGATTACCGGGTGATCGGCGGGACGGCCCTTGGCGGCAAAAATTTTTGCCACCGCTTGCGGGTTCGACGCATCGGCGGCCAATCCGTAGACGGTTTCGGTGGGCAGGCCAATCAGGCCACCATCAGCGAGCAACTCTGCTGCGCGTGTGATCTCCGGCGCGTCCGGTACCGCCGGTACCCCCGGCACCTCCGGTACAAGCGCGAGTGTGCCTTGCGCGCTCACGGCGCCAGCGCGGCTCGCACGGCAGCGGCAGTTGCCAGCGCTTCTTGCTGTGTGCCGCCGAGCACCGTGATGTGACCCATCTTGCGCCCCGGCCGCGCCTGCGACTTGCCATAGAGATGCAGCTTG
>JANNCZ010000413.1:0-1586 GCA_031387185.1 Burkholderiales bacterium | reverse complement strand
CCGCCACCGCTCGCGGTCGCATCGAAACGCGCGCCAAGACGGTCAAGCACAGTCTTCGAGACCTCGGCAATTTTCACTTCGAGCATGACTTGCGCGGCGCTCGCACTGGCCAGCATGTTGATCACACGCCGCCCGCCGAATTGCTCGGCGAGGAACACGGCGCGCTGCACTTTGACCGCGTCGGCCACGGTGCCAATGAGCACATAGGAATCACCGGCGGCCGACACGGTCAGTTGCGTTTCTTTCGGCATCAGGCGGCGCAACGCATCCTGCAAGGCGGCGGTATCGATGCCGACGGTGACTTCCATCAACGTGGTCTTGCCGCCCTTGCCCCACATGAAGACATTGGTGGCGCCGGCCTTTTTGCCGAGCACATAGACTTCACGCGGCGTGATGAGGATGACGTCAACGTGATCGGGGTTTCCCACGGCGATGCGCACAATATCGGTCTCGACGCGCACCACCTGCGAGCGGCCTGATGACAGGCGCAGCGGTGGCGCGATCTCGGCCGGTGCGCTTGCTGCCAGCGCACCAGGATCGGCGGCGGGAATATTGACGACCGTGACGGATGCGGGTGATGGCGCCTTTGTCATCAACGATTCGGCGCGCAGACGCAGGGCCTGAAACGGTGCTGGCGCTTGGATCTGTGCGCGCGTCTGTGCGTTTGCCTGTTCTCGAGTCTGTCCTTGAGTCTGTCTTTGTGGCTGTCCGTGCGTATAACGCTGTGCCTGAATAGCCACCTGCTCCTGCGGCCACACAGACGCGGGCCAGATTGCTGCCATGCAGAGGAGCAGCCTCCACGCTAGCGCCGCCGCTGGCAACGTACCGCGTGCGCAAACGAGGCGGTTCATTCGAACGCCGTCACTTCCATATTGCTCCGGGTGGCTCCGCGAATGACTTCCACGGTGCGGCGCGCTCCCGGTGCTTCGGCCCTGCCGCTTGATATTGGCGCGCTTGCTCCGTCTGCGGCGCCGTCTTTCTTGACAGTGCTCCGCGAACGCGCTGCGCCCGCTAAGTCGCCCCGGGCACCTTCACCGAGCAATTCGGTGCGGCGCATCCCGGGCGTCACCACGGCGAGGCGGTCACCTTGATTGCGCAGCACCAGCGAGAGCGTGCCGATGCTGCGGCCGAGGTCGAGCTTTTCGGCCTGTTGCGGCGTCACTTCAAGCGTGACTGCGCTGACCACCTTGGGTTTGGCATCGTCGCGGCTGGCTTCTTGCGCAATCGCCAGCACCATGATTTGTTCGAGCACAATCTTCGACACCGGCGCCGCATCCGCTCCCTTGGTGTTGAGCACCACATCGACCAGATTGCCCGGCAGCGCAAAGCCCGCCACGCCGACTACCTCGTTGACCTTGACGGTCATCGCCCGTTTGCCCTCGGCAATTACGGCGGAGAGCCCGCCCTTGGCACCGGATGGCGCGAGCTTGGCTTCCACAATTGGTGTGCCGCGCGGCACACTGGTATTGACCACGCGTGAATCGAGCAGCTTGCTGTCTTTGTAGGCACCGGCCAGCGGTGCGCCTGCGGGCCAGCTTGCGAGCGTCAAGTGCTCTGCGCTCAGACGTGTGCCCGGCGGCAAATCC
>JANNCZ010000392.1:0-4357 GCA_031387185.1 Burkholderiales bacterium | reverse complement strand
TCACCCAAGGTCAAGGTGCTCAATCAGGATGCGCTGCTCTGGCTCGAACAAAACCCCGACATGTTCGACCTGATCCTGATCGACTTCCCCGACCCGTCCAATTTTTCGCTCGGCAAACTTTATTCGTCGGCGTTTTACCGCCTGCTCGAAAAGCATCTGTCTGCCACCGGCCTCGCGGTGATTCAGGCCACCTCGCCCTACTACGCACGCAAATCGTTCTGGTGCATCGTTGCCACCCTCGAAGACGCGGGCTTGCGCACCGCGCCGTATCACGCTTACGTGCCGTCGTTCGGCGAATGGGGTTACATCATTGCGGGGCGCGGCGAGTTTGCGCCGCCCACCGCTTTTTCGGTCGTGCCGCGCTCGTTCGATGGCGCGTCGCTCAAGACCATGTTCGCCTTTGCGCCCGACATGGCGCGCGTGCCGGTGGAGGTGAACCGTCTCAACAACCAGATATTGGTGCGCTACTTTGAAGAGGAGTGGCGGCGCGTGATGCGCTGACCCAAAGATGGATCGCCGCCACTTTCTGAGTGCCCTCTCGGCACCGGCATTCGCCGCATGCGATTTCAAAAACGGCGCGCCCGAGTTCAAGGGCGAAGTGCTTGGCCCCGCAATGGCGCTCGGCCATCGCTTGCGCACCGCGCCGTATCACGCTTACGTGCCCTCGTTCGGCGAATGGGGTTACATCATTGCGGGGCGCGGCGAGTTTGCGCCGCCCGCCCACTTTGCGGTGACGCCGCGCTCCTTCGATGGCGCATCGCTCAAGACCATGTTCGCCTTTGCGCCCGACATGGCGCGCGTGCCGGTGGAAGTGAATCGTCTCAACAATCAGATTTTGGTGCGCTACTTTGAAGAGGAGTGGCGGCGCGTGATGCGCTGACCCCAAGATGGATCGCCGCCACTTTCTGAGCGCGCTCTCGGCACCGGCATTTGCCGCTTGCGATTTCAAAAACGGCGCGCCCGAGTTCAAGGGCGCAGTGCTCGGCCCGGCGATGGCACTCGGCCACCGCCTGCGCACCAATGATTTCCCGGCCCCCACCGAGACCCGCAATCTCGACATCGCCATCATCGGCGGCGGTGTCGCCGGCCTGTCTGCGGCTTGGCATCTCACCAAGCGCGGCGTCAAGGCGTTCAAGCTGTTCGAACTCGAAGATGCGTTGGGCGGCAACGCGCGCGCGGGCCGCAGCGCGGTCACGCCTTACCCCTGGGGCGCGCACTACCTGCCGCTGCCGGCCAAAGAGTCGGTGCATGTGCGCCAACTGCTGGCCGACCTTGGCGTGTTGAAGAACGGCATCGACAGCGACGCCCCGCTCTACGACGAGCGCGCCATCGTGCATGGCCCGCAAGACCGGCTGTTTCGCAACGGGCTGTGGCAGGAGGGCCTGCTGCCGCGCATGGTTGCGCCCAAAGAGATCGAGCAGTTCAAACGCTTTGAAGACATGATCGAGCGCTTCAAACAGACCCGCGACCTGTTCGGCAAAAAAGCCTTCGCCATTCCCAGCCTGCTCGCCAGCGGCGATCTGCGTACCGCCTCGCTTGACGCGACCGATATGCGGCGCTGGCTGGTGGCCAATGGTTTCGACTCACCCGCCCTGCACTGGTATGTCGATTACGGCTGCCGCGATGACTACGGCAGCCTGTCGCGCGATACCTCGGCCTGGGCCGGGCTGCATTACTTCGCCTGCCGCGAGGGGCGCGCGCAAAACGCAGACGCACACGCCGTGCTGACCTGGCCCGAGGGCAATGGATTTCTCACGCGCACCACCGGAGAATGGCTCCAGGAGCGGGTTCCAGAGGCCATCACGCGGAACGCCTTGTGTACCAAGCTGGTCACGGGCAAGGGCTTTGCGGAAATCGACATTTACCTCGCTCAGGAAAACCGCAGCGTGCGCTACAAGGCGCGCCGCGTGCTGTGGGCTGCACCGTCGTTGGTGCTGGCACGCGTGTGGCAAAACGCGCCGGCGCTGTTTCGCGCTTCGGTCGAGAGCATTGAGACGGTGCCGTGGCTGGTGGCCAATCTGCACTTGCGCGAGCCGCCGTCCGACAACGGCCCCGCCCCCCTGGCGTGGGACAACGTGCTCTACAACAGCAATGCCCTCGGCTACATCGTTGCCACACACCAGACCATCCGCACCCGCCCCGGCCCGACCGTGCTCACCTACTACTGGCCGCACAGCGGCGAGCCGCCCGCCGTCGCGCGCAAACGCTTGATGGACACGCCTTGGTCGGAGTGGATCAAGGCGATCCTGCTCGACCTGCAGCGGCCGCATCCGGACATTGCGAAAATATTGGAGCGGATTGAGATCTGGCGCTGGGGTCATGCCATGCCGCAGCCATCGCCGGGGTTTCTCACCGCGCCGGCGCGCGCAGCGCTGGCGGCGCTCGATGGATCACTGGTGTTCGCGCATTCCGATTTGTCGGGCATGTCGCTGTTTGAAGAAGCCAACTATGCCGGCGTGCGCGCCGCCACACTGGCTGCGCGCGGATAGCGTTGAACGCTACGGCAGTTGCTGCGGCGGCGGCGATTTCTGTTGCGGCTGCGGCTGCAGTTGCTGTTGCGGCAGCAAGCCGCGCGCAAGTGTGCGTGACGCGCCGCAGTACTGTCTCAGTACTGCCTCAGCGCCGCCTCAATGCCGCCTCAATGCCGCTTCAGTGCCATTTCAGTGCCGCATCTTGCCGTCGGCACTGACCACGGTAAGGTCGACAAACTTCGAACCATTGCGGTCGTTCGGCTTGAAGCCCACGGTGAAACCCCCGAAATCAAGCGAGCTGCTCGCATCGAGCGCCGCCATGAACGCGGTACGGGTTGGCTCCTTGCCGCTCTTTTTCAACGCGTCGATGATGGCCCTGCCGGCGAGGTAGGCTTCAAACGTGGTGAACGACGGCTCGGCCTTGGGATCCACCTCGGCGAGCGCTTTGCGGTATTCGCGCACCACCGGCAGTTTGTTGTCCCAGGGGAAGGGCACCACCTGCGAGATCACCACGCCGCCCTTGTCCTTGCCGAGCGCATTGACAAACTGCGTGCCGCCCACAAACGAGAGCGCAATGATCGACGCGCCATACCCTGCAGCCTTGGCCGCCTTGATGAACTCGGACGACGGGCCGTACAGGCCGGTGACCACAATCGCTTGCGGATCCGCCTTCACCATCGCCGCCGCCTTGGGCGCCGCGTCGCCGCCCTTGCGCGACACGCCAGCCGTCGCCACCACCTTGCCGCCGCCCGCCTCCAGGCCTTTTTGCACCACGTCGAGATTCTCCTTGCCGACCGCGTCGTCGTGATAGAGGATGCCAAACGTGCTGATACCCAAGGGCTTGAAGTGATCGATGATTTTGGTGGCTTCTTCGGCATAACCCGCGCGCAGGTTGAACAGCGATTTGTTATAGCCGCGCATCACGCGCGCGCCGGTGAACGGAAACAGGAAGGGCACACCCTCCGCCGCCGCCAACTCCAGCGGCTTGCGCCCCAGCGTGGCACTGGCATAGCCGTAGAGCGCAAACACCTGATCCTGCTTGATCAACTTTTCAGTATTGGCGGTGGCCTTGGCGACATCGTTGACATCGTCGAGCGTGGTCAATTCGATCTGCCGGCCGCCGATGCCACCGGCCTTGTTGGCTTGTGCAAACGCCGCGAGCGCGCCGAGACGAATCTCGTTGCCCAGGTCCTTGTTGTTGCCTGAAATGGGAGCCGATTGGCCAATGATGATTTTTTGCGAGGTCACGCCTGGCTCGGCGAGCGCGGCACCGGAACACAGCATGAGCACGGCGGCAACGTGCGTGAGCACCGAAATATAGGGACGTTTCATGAAATGGCCTCCTGACATGTCAATGATGCGGAACTACCCCTCGAAGTGCGGCAACCCTAACACGAGAGTATGCACCTCTGCGCGACGCGCATCAATCCACCGGGCCTCGCTGCGCCGCCGCAGCGGCGCGCAATGCGCTCAAACTTTGGCTTTAAGCAGATAGTTGAGCACCACTTCGGTCGCATGCCGCAGGTGGCTCTCTTTGGCCACCGGGCTCATCAAGTCGCGCGCGAGCACGGTCGAGAGCGTGTGGCGGTTTGACAGGTAGTAGTAGTTGAGCGCGACCAGTGTGATGTACACCTCGGCCGGGTCGATGCCGCCGCGGAACACGCCGGACTCCTGGCCACGCTGCAAAATTTCGCGGATGTTGTCCTGCACTGGCGAGACCAGTTGCGCGAGCTTGCGCGACTTTTTCAAAAACTTGGCTTCGTGCAGGTTTTCGCTGTTGATCAGACTGATGAATTCCGGGTGTGCGATGTAGTAATTCCAGATGAACTCGACCAGCTTGCCCACCGCCTCGACCGGGTCGAGGTGGCCGAGGTCGAGCGCCTTCT
>JANNCZ010000359.1:0-11293 GCA_031387185.1 Burkholderiales bacterium | reverse complement strand
TGCAGGGCCATAAAGAGAAGGTTGAAAACCCGCTGCAGCGTCATGTTTGCACCACCACATACGCCCGCTCAATTTCGCGATGAAATGTCGCGGGGATGCGCGCCCAATCCACCACATCGACGCGAATCGGCAGATCGCTTTCCACCAGGGCATCGCGCAGATCTTCGAGTTGGTTCGTTTCCTGTTTGAGGTTTGCTGGTTGGCGCACGACCAGATCGAGGTCGCTAGCTTCGTGGCCGTCGCCGTTGACGCGGCTGCCGTAGGCCCACACTTCCGCTTGCGGCAGGTGCTGTTGCAGCACTTGGCGCAGCAGCGCGAGGTGCTTTGGCTGTAGGTCGAGCCGGTGAATGGCGATGGAGGACATCAGCTTTTCTCTTGGCTGAAGCGTTCGCGCAGGATGGCTTCGAGGTGCGCTACGTCGTTGAGGAAGTTGGGGATCAGCACCAGCGTTTGTTTGGCGAAAACTTCGCCGTAGTCGTGCGCGGTGTTGTTGCGGTTGTCGCGATAGGTGAACCAGCGCTCGACTTCTTCGAGCGTCATCAGACTGTGGGTGGCGGCGAGGCGCAGCAGTTCCTTCACCGGGGTGGCGTCAAGTTGTTTGGCGCTGTGGCCGTAATCGCGCAGGGCTTTCTTCAACAGTTTGAAGCTGGTTTCCTGCGCGAGTTCGTAGCCTTTGACGATGGCGTTGCGGTAGATTTCCTGGTCGATGCTTTCCGGCGCGGCTTGCTCGAAGAAGGTGAGCGACGAGCGCAGGGTCTGGATGCAGCGCTTGAGGTGGTCTGTGTTGAGTGTCATGGGATGGCTCCGGTGCCCGCTGTCGGGCGCAAGCTTGCCAGATTGTGTTTGATCTGTTGTTCGAGTTTGGCCGATTCGGCGAACTGGGCGTGCAATTCGGTTGTGAGGCGGGCTATTTTTTCTTCGAAGGGTTCGCCGTCGTCCTCCACTTCTTCTGCGCCGACGTAGCGGCCGGGCGTGAGCACATGTCCGTGCGCGGTGATTTCGGCGGTGGCGGCGGATTTGCAGAAACCGGCGAGGTCTTCGTAGCTGCCTGTGCTTTTTTCCCCGCGCCAGGCATGATAGGCGGTGGTGATTTTCGCGAGGTCTGCGTCAGCGAGTTCGCGGTGGACGCGGTCGACGAGGGTTCCAAGTTTTCGGGCATCGATGAAGAGGGTTTGTTTGCGGCGGTCGCGGAATCCGCGTTTGGTGTCGGCGCTTTTGCTTTTGGTGAGGAACCAGAGGCAGACTGGTATCTGCGTGCTGTAGAAGAGCTGGCCGGGCAGCGCGACCATGCAGTCCACTAGATCAGCTTCGATGATGGCTTTGCGGATGTCGCCTTCGCCGGATTGGTTGGACGACATGCTGCCGTTGGCCAGCACAAAACCCGCGAAGCCGGCCGGCGCGAGGTGGTGGATGAAGTGCTGCACCCAGGCGAAGTTGGCGTTGCCTTTGGGCGGGACGCCGTGTTGCCAGCGTACGTCGTCGTCGCGGCGATTCCAGTCGGAGTCGTTGAAGGGCGGGTTGGCCAGCACGTAGTCGGCGCGCAGGTCGGGGTGCAGATCGCGGCGGAAGGTGTCGGCGTGCTCGGGGCCGAAGTCGGCTTCGATGCCGCGCAGGGCCAGGTTCATCACGGCGAGGCGGCGCGTGGTGGAGTTGCTCTCCTGGCCGTAGATGCTGATGTCGCCGCGCTTGCCGCCGTGTGATTCGACGAATTGTTCCGACTGGACGAACATGCCGCCGGAGCCGCAGGCGGGGTCGTAGATGCGGCCTTTGTAGGGCTTAAGCATTTCGACCAGGCAGCGCACCACGCACGAGGGGGTGTAGAACTGGCCGCCGTTTTTGCCCTCGGCGCTGGCGAAGCGGGTGAGGAAATATTCGTAGACGCGGCCGAGCAGGTCGACTGAGCGATGGGTCCGATCTGCTGATTGCGCGCCTTCGCTCGCGGCGGTAAGTTCGATGGTGGCGATGAGGTCGATCAGTTCGCCGAGGCGCTGCTTGTCGAGGCCGGGGCGGGCGTAGTCTTTGGGGAGCACGCCTTTGAGGCGCGGGTTGTCGCGCTCGATGGCGACCATGGCGTCGTCCACGGTCTTGCCGATGGTGGGCTGCTTGGCGTTGGCCTGGAGGTGGGACCAGCGTGCGTCGGCCGGCACCCAGAAGACGTTTTCGGCTCTGTATTCGTCGGGGTCTTCGGCGTTGGCGCCGGCGTAGTCGCCCTTTTTGGAAGCTGCGCCTTCGAGCAGTTTGGCGCGGTGTTCCTCAAACGTGTCGGAGATGTATTTGAGGAAGATCAGGCCGAGCACGACGTGCTTGTATTCGGCTGCGTCCATGTTGTTGCGCAGCTTGTCGGCGGTGAGCCAGAGCTTGGCTTCAAAGCCCAGGTTGGCGCTGCTGTCACTGTTTTTCTTTGAAGCTTTGGTGACCATGGAGTGTTTTGTGATGTTCGGTTGTTGCGCTGTAGGTAGTCTACCGGGTTGAACGCCCCGGTAGCTGTCCGGATCGAACACTTGATCTGCGGCAGCAGACTATTCACCACAGGCATGTCATGGAAACCCTTGGTGTGAGCGATTCTAAACGAGATACATCCTTGAAACGCGCTCCCACCAAGGGTTTTGGCTGATGGCACAAATCAAAAAAAGGTGCTCGCAGGATCAGCATGGCCCCGGTACGCGTGTACCCGTCATTGGCGTGGCAAAGTCAGGCGCAGATTGCGCTGTATCTGCTCACACCAACTCTCCGCCACACGCGCCTTCCCGGCATAGTCGGGCCATTGCGCCACGGCGGCGCGCACCTCTTCGACAATCGTCTCGGCGCGCCCGCGCTTCATCAACGCACTTTTGGCGCAAGCGCGAAAATCTTCCATGGTGAATCCATCGCGCTTGCCGTTGATGCTCATCTGGTGCTGCGCAGTCCAGTCGCCGGATGGGTTGTAGCTGTAGGTAATGTCGAACGCCGGCGCGAGCGACCATTTGCCCTGCCTGTCCATCAGGAAGGCAATGTTCTTGACATGATCGTCCTGGTTACGCGCGATCACGTTAAAGGCCATGCGCCGGAACTGCTGCTCCACCGCCGCCATCGGCAAATTAAGTTGACGCATCACCAGCAGCGCCTGCTCGTAGGCGTAAGCCCCAGGGTTGTTGAAATCGAAATGGGCCAATGCGCACAGCGATTGCGCATGCAGCTTGCCGCCACCGGGCAGACGGTCGAAACGCCGCGTCATGAAATGGCGCCTGCCGTTTTCCTCCAGCAGGCGGCACTCGCTCATCGTCACCCCTGCGGCCTGCGCCATCAGGTAGTAGGCGTACTCGATGGCGCCGTAACCCTTCGGGTCTTCAAGCTCCTTGTCTTTGTTGCCGGACACCCCATCGAATTTCAGCAACCAATGGTCAAAGCCCTCACCCGCAGCGGTTTGCCCAGAGCGCACCTCGTTGGTGTCGCGATTCCAGGCGATCACCGCTTTGGCGCGAGCGCCGCCGGCCGAGGTGCCAATACGCAAAATATCCTGCAGCGCCACCGCGCGGCTGGCATCGGCAAACGAGCCCGCAAGGTCGTTACGCCGGCCCAGCACGTCAGACGCCAATCGCACCAAGGCATCGATGTCGATTTTTTCCGCAGCCTTTGCAGCAGGCCCGGCGGCGGGCGCGAATTCCAGCGCCCCCATGCCGCGCGCACCGGTATAGCAAAGCCGCTCCACCGCATTGAAGCTCGCAGGCGTGCGGCCTTGCGTGGCGAGCCACGCATCGATCAACGCGTTGCCGAATTTATCGGGCAACGAATCCGCCAGCAACCCCGGCAGACCGTGAAACGTGCCCAGCGGCAATGCAGGAAAGGTGTAGACGCGGTTGCCCAGCGGCATGGTGATGGGCGACACCTCAATGCCGCTCGCCGCGAATGCCGGCGTGTATTGAAATGCCGCGACCGTGGCACCGTCGTCCAGCGAAACCGCACCGATGGTGCGACCCCATAGCCGCACTTCGGCCAGCGTCATGCCGCTTTACCTGCTTGCGCGCCCCACTGCCATTTACCGGAAGGTTCGGCCGGCTTCACAGAGGAAGCGCGCTTCCTCTCCTTGCCGCGCAGCTTCAGTTGCGCCACCGGGCCTGGCACAGTCGGCGGAATCAGCGTCTCGAAACCCTCGACCAAACCCAACGCACGACACACGCGCACCAGGTTGACCAACTGTGTAGCGCCGCCCGCCTCCATGCGCTCGACGGTGCGTTTGGAAACACCGGCTTCGATTGCCAGCTCAGCCTGCGTCAGGTTGCGCTGTAGCCGGACACGCATCAGCCGCTCGCCCAATTCGCGAAGAATCGCCTCGTCCACGAGTTGATTGGAGATTTTCATCATGCGTCAATTATGGCGATTAGAAGTGGGAAATATACTATTGTTCGTCACAAAAGGCGAATTAATTAACAATAATTAACTCGCAATACATGGCGAATAATAACTAAATATCGGTATTAGCCGTCATAAATTTCGAATAATAATTGTCAATGGAGAGCGTGAATTCCGGCACTCAAATCAAACTATCCGGTAATTCCGGAAGGTTGCCACGGCATGCCAAATTGGCATTCAAGCTGGCGAGTGGCGGAATGCGGGCGGCGAATACGCAGCACCTGGCGCAATCGCCCCTTGCCACTTTTCCACCTCAACCAGCACCGACAACGCACTCGGCCCTTGCGTGAGTGACGAGGTGCCGGTATCGAGCGACAACACGTTGGGGTTGCCGTTGCGCTCAAGGGTATGCGTTGCGGTGTTTGGGAACGCTTCGGTGTCAGGCGGCGCAAGATCGAGCCACGCGCCGGTGGCCATCACGACGACGCCTGCGACCAGTGCGGCATCCGTCACCACACCGGCGAGGCAGGCGCCGCGTTCGTTGTAGAGCCGCGCGACATCGCCATTGGCAAGGCCGCGCGTGGCGGCGTCATCCGGATGCATGCGCAGCGCTTCGCGGCCCGCCACCTTGTTGGCCTGCGCGAGCGGTGCCGGGTCCATTTGGCTATGCAAGCGATCCGGCGGCTGGATCGTGATCAGGTGCAGCGGGTGGCGTTGCGCCGCTTGGGTGCCGAGCCACTCAGCCGGCGGTAGCCACGCCGGATGCGGCGGGCAATCGGCGTAGTTGAATGCCGCAATGGTGTCCGAGAACAGTTCGATCTTTCCTGACGGCGTGTGCAAGGGATGTGCAGCCGGATCGGCGCGAAACGCTTCGAACAAAACGTAGCCGTCACTGCTCGGAGCCGTTGCCGGGACCGTCGCCGTCGCCTGTGCCCGCAGCGGCGCAGGCAGTTCGACCCAGCCTTGCGCGAAGAACGCATCGAACTCGGGCAGGCGCATCCCTTTGGCCGCCGCGCCGTCACGTACTCGCGTCCACATCGCGTGCAGCCACGCCTGCGTGTCGCGGCCTTCGGTGTAGGCGTGCTCGTGCCCGCCGCGCGCGGCCAGTTCGCGAAAGATGTCGAAGTCATCGCGGCTCTGATGTACCGGCGCAATCGCGCGCTGCATGGCGAAAATGTAGTTGTCGCGCGACGAGCCGCCGATGTCGTCGCGCTCGACCGGCGTGGTGGCGGGGAGCACGATGTCGGCGCGCTTCGCGGTGGCCGTCCACCAACTGTCGTGCACGATGATGGTCTGCGGTTTGGCCCACGCGCGCGCGAGTCGATTGAGATCCTGATGATGGTGAAACGGATTGCCGCCGGCCCAATAGACCAGATCAATATCGGGATAGACATGCTGCGCGCCGTTGAACGCATACGCTTCGCCCGGCTTCTCCAGCATGTCAGTCAGCCGCGCAACGGGGATAGCGGCACCGGCGGGGTTCGCACCAGCGCCAAATTCGGGTGAGGGCCAGTCGCCGCGCGGCTCGCCCACTGCATTCATCGAGCCGTGGCCAAACGCAAACCCGCCGCCGGGCAGGCCGATCTGGCCGAGCATCGCGGCCAGCGCAATCGCCATCCAGTAGGGCTGCTCGCCGTGGTGCGCGCGTTGCAGTGACCAGGTGAGCGTCATCATGGTGCGCACTGAGGCCGCGCGGCGCGCGAGAATGCGAATGACGTCGGCATCCACACCGCAAATCTGCGCGGCCCAGACTGCGGTCTTCGGTACGCCATCGGCAGCGCCGGTGATGTAGCGCGCCAGCGCGTCAAACCCGGTGCAGTGACTATGCAAAAACACGCGGTCGTGGCGGCCTTCGCTGATCAGCGTGTGCGCCATGCCAAGCATCAGCGCGGTGTCGGTATTGGGGCGCATGCCAATCCACTGCGCATCGAGCAGTGCGGGCGCGTCGTTGCGGTTCGGGCTGACGACGACAAACTCAACGCCTGCGGCGCGCGCACGTGTGAGCCATTGCTGCATCGTGTGCGCACCCGCGCCGCCCGAAGTGACCTGGCCGTTCTTCAACGCGAGGCCGCCGAAGCAAATCATCAATTTGGTATGCGCCACCACGCTGGCCCAATCTGTGACGCGGCCCGACACCGGCGCGTGCGTGCCGATCACATGGGGCAACAAGAATTGCGCTGCGCCCCAACTGTAGTTACCGGTTTGATCGACACAGCCGCCACCGGAGAAAAGAAAACGCCGCACTTGGGTACGCGCGTGATGAAAGCGGCCGGCGGAAGACCAGCCGTAGGAGCCGCCGAAAATGCCCTGCGCGCCACGCTCGGCGCGCACGCGCGCGAGTTCGTCCGCGACGAGCTTGAGCGCCTCGTCCCACGACACCTCAACGTAGTCGTCGCGCCCGCGCTGGGTGCGGTCGCGCTGCGTCAGCCAGGCGCGCCGCACGGCGGGCTTTTGTATCCGCAGTGGCGAGTAGGTCATCGCCGGAATCGCGCCCAGCATCGGCGATGGTGCCGGGTCGCGCACGAAGGGTTCGCAGCGCACCAAGCGACCGTCTTCAACCACGGCGGTGTACGCGCCCCAATGCGCCAACTGCGAAAACCGGGTTAGTTGCGAAAAGCGTTGTGCCACAAGGCTTTGCAGCGTGCGCTAAAGCGTACCGGGATAACCGCCGCCATCGATCAGCAGGTTTTGCCCAGTGATGAAGCCCGCGCGCTGCGAACACAAAAACGCGCACAACGCGCCCGCCTCTTCGGCGCGGCCATAGCGCTCGGCCGGGTTGCTGCGGCCCCGCGCTTCCCACAGGTCATCATAGGTTTTGCCGCCGCTTTTTCCATCGGCAGCAAGCATGCCGAGGATGTGGTTCTTTTGCGCATCGGTCGCAAACACGCCGGGCAGCACGTTGTTGACCGTCACGTTGTGCTTCGCAATCTGGCGCGCGAGGCCGGCGGTGAAGCCGATCAGCCCCATGCGCGAGCCGTTCGAGAGCGGCATCTCGCCCTGCGGCATTTTCACCGAGCGCGAGCTGATGTTGATGATGCGGCCGAACTTGCGCTCGATCATGCCATCGACTACTGCACGCAGCATCGCAATCGGCCCCAGCATCATCGAGTCGAGCGCGGCGATCCACGCGGCGCGGTCAAGGTCGCGGAAGTCGCCAGGTGCCGGGCCGTCGGCATTGTTGATCAGGATGTCCGGCGCGGGGCAAGCTGCGAGCGCGGCGGCGCGTCCCGCTTCCTGGGTCATGTCTGCCACCACCGGCGTGACCGTCACGCCACTGTGCGCCGAAATGCCGGCAGCGGCAGCGCGCAGCGTCTCCGGGTTGCGCGCCGCAATCGTCACCAGCACGCCTTCGTTGGACAACATCTGCGCCGCTGCGCGGCCCATGCCGCGGCTGCCGCCGAATACCAGTGCGCGTTTGCCGCGAATACCCAGATCCATGGCGACCTCGTAACCTTAACCAGTGCGCAGTGTAGCAATGCCGGCCACGGATCAATCGGCGCCGGCGCAAGCGCCGATGCTTGCGTCCATTCCGCAGCGATGGAAAAGAAAGGACGCTGCCGGCAAAACTGTTTGTGATACGTTGCGCAGCCGTGCATGTTGCAGCGGTTGGGCTGGTCAGCGATCAGTCGCATCAGATACGCATGCGCCAATATTGCCAAGGACTTGCTCAGTGAGACACGTCACTCCATGAATGACAATGCCGGCATACTCAGGCGCGCCGACGCCACCGCACAATCCGCCGCGCTCGCCGCTGGCGAGATCAGTGCCGCCGCGTTAACGCGCGCCACGCTCGATGCGATTGCGCGCGACAACCCCACGCTCAATTGTTACTTGCATGTCGCAGCGGACACGGCGATGGCAGCGGCCCACGCGTCGGACGTGCGGCGCGCGCAGGGCCGCGTGATCGGCCCGCTCGACGGCATTGCCGTGGCGATCAAGGACAACATCGATGTGGCCGGCATGCCAACCACGGCGGGCCTTGGCTTGCGCGCGGGGCGCATTGCCGCAGCCGATGCCTTCGTAGTGGCGCGTCTGCGCGCTGCCGGTGCGGTGCTGACCGGCAAGCTCAATCTGCATGCCGCCGCGATGGGCGCGACCAATCACAATCCGTATTTCGGCGACTGCCACAACCCGTACCGCCACGGCTTCACGCCGGGCGGCTCCAGCGGCGGCGGCGGCGCGGCAGTGGCGGCCCATCTGTGCGCAGTCGCGCTCGGCAGCGACACGATGGGATCGGTGCGGATTCCGGCTTCGTACTGCGGTGTGGTGGGCCTCAAGGCAACCTACGGCCTCATCAGTACACGCGGTGCCGTGGTGTGCAGCCACCGCCTTGACCATGTCGGGCCACTGACGCGCAGCGTGCGCGATCAGAGTCTCGCACTCGATTGCCTTGGCGCGTTTGATGCCGCCTGCGCTGATGCACGAGACGTCGCTCTGGCCCCGGCGCTGGCAGCGCCCCGGCTGGCAGCGCCGCTGGCAGGAGACTTGCGCGCCGCCGGCATTGAGCCTGACATGCTGGTCTTGTTTGAAGCACAACTTGAACGGCTCGCCGCGCTCGGCATGCCGCTGACGCGCGTGCCGCTGACGGGCTATGACTTTGGCCGCGCGCGCCGCGCTGGCCTGCTGCTGTGCCTCGCAGACATGCTCGGTGAGTTTGGTGCAGAGTGGGCCGCCACCCCGGCCGCGTTCGAACCGGAACTCGCGCCGCTGTTGCGCTATGCCCAAACCAAAGACGCCGCCGCGCGCGCTGCGGCTCTGGAGCGCGTTGATGAGGCGCATGCGTTGGTGAACACCTGGCTGGCGCAAGCGGACGTATTTGTGATGCCGGTGGCCGCCCAGCGCGCGTTTGCGTTTACAGCACCGGTGCCCGTCGATCAGGCCGACTGGTGCGCCGTTGCGAACATGGCGGGCATACCGGCACTCGCGCTACCGATGCCGGTGCCGGTGGTGTCCGGTGAACTCCCGGCGGGCCTGCAATTGATGGCGCGGGCCGGGCAGGAGCGCACGTTGCTTGCGTTGGCGCAGCGCTATGTGGCTGCCGATGCAAATGCCATCGCACCTGCCGGTTGGATTGCGGGCGAGAATGCGGCAACAGTGCCTACCGTGTGAGCGGCCATCGCTACAGCGACGCCGTTGTGGGCGACCGCTGCGCGAGAATTCTGCTGCCTTGAAACCCTTGGTGGATGCGGGTGTTGGCGGCATGGCGGCCTCGCCCCTACTCCACCTTGATCTTCGCGTCCTTCAACAGCCGCGCCCATTTTTTTGTCTCACCGGCAATGAAAGTGGCAAACGCCTCCGGGCTGTTGCTGACGATATCGGCGCCCTGCCCGCGCAGCTTGTCGCGCACTGCCGGATCGCTCAGCACATTGCGCAGTTCGCCATTCAGTCGCGCGGTGATCTCGGGCGGCATGCGCGGCGGGCCGACGAGGCCATACCAGGTGGACATGTCGTAACCGGCAATGCCCGCCTCGGCCAGCGTCGGAATGTTGGGTGCGGCTGACGAGCGCGTGGCGGTAGTGACACCGAGCGCTTTCAATTTTCCACCCTGCACTTGCGGCAGCGCGCTCGGCAAGTTGGGGAACATCATCGACACCACGCCGGAGAGAAGATCGGGCATCGCGCTGCCGGTGCCTTTGTAGGGGATGTGCGTGAGTTCGACTCCGGTGAGTTGTTTGAACAACTCAGCCGAGAGATGCACCGAGGTGCCGGTGCCGGATGATGCGACGTTGAGCTTGGCCGGATTCGCGCGCGCATAGACGATCAATTCCTGCGCGTTGTTGAAAGGTGACGCAGCCGGCACGACCAGCACATTGGGCGCGCTCAATACCTGGCCGATGGCGGTGAAGCCGGCCACCGGGTCATAGGTGGCTTCCTTGTAGATCGACGGGTTGACGGCGTGGCCAATCGAGGTAAAGAAGATAGTGTAGCCATCGGGCGCGGCGCGTGACACAAACTCGGTGGCGAGATTGCCATTGGCACCCGCCCGGGTTTCGACCACCATGCTCGCATTCAGACGCACGCCCATCGCGGTGGCGAGAACGCGTGCAACGCTGTCAGCGGTGCCGCCCGGCGTAAAACCAACCACGACTTTGACCGGCTTGTCGGGGTAGGCTGCGTGCGCCGAAGCGGCCAGCAGTGCAGGGCAGAGGGCGACCATGGCCATGACGAAGGAGCGAATGTTGGCGGCGAGGAGTGTCATGCCGGTATGTTAACTTTGATGACATCTGGTATGGGGTCAGCGCCCGCACCGGTCATGCTTTTATCAGGAGACACAACAGTGATCGAACGTATCCCCGAACTGGTCAATGCCGATCCCGCGATCACGCGCTGGGGCCGGCATTTAAACGACAGCTTCATGGTCGAAGTCGGCACGCAGCAATATTTGCTGACGGTGCGCGCGGGCCAGATTGAGTCGGTGGTCAAAGGTCCGCTGGTGCAGCGCGCCTGGCGTTTTGCGATTCGCGCGCGCGCCGAGTGCTGGGAACAGTTCTGGCAAAAGGTGCCCGCGCCTGGCTGGCACGATTTCTTCGCGCTCCTGCGCCGTGGTGACGTGGCGTTTGAAGGAGACCAGCGCATGCTGATGTCGTATTTGCTCTACATCAAGCTGGTGCTGGCGTCACCGCGCAAGGTGGCAACATGATCTGCCCGCGCGTCCCCCTGAAGTCGACCGCGCAGCGCTGCATGGAGCGCGGCCAATGAAGGCGCACATCGAAAGCATCACCGGCCGCTATGCCCATATCGAGATCGGCGGCAAATCCCATCGACTGTATTTCGAAGAAGCCGGGCAGGGCATTCCGCTGCTGTGCCTGCACACCGCCGGCTCGGATGCGCGCCAGTTTCGCGCCGTGCTCAACGACCCCGTCATCACGCAGCACTATCGCGTGGTCGCGTTCGACATGCCCTGGCACGGCAAGTCCTCACCACCGGCCGGATGGGAAAAAGAAGACTACCAACTCACCACCGC
>JANNCZ010000333.1:0-1761 GCA_031387185.1 Burkholderiales bacterium | reverse complement strand
GCCCGATGTGGCGCAGCGCTTTTACGATCAAGCGTTCATCCCCGGCGGCAGTGACCCTGATGTCTTCACGCAAATGCTGCGGCGTGAATACGCGCGCTGGGAGCCGATCGTGAAGGCCACTGGCGTGCAGCTTGAGTTGTCTTGATGCGCCGCATGGTGCGCTGATGTGCCACCCCGCTTGATCCATCGTATACACACAGCGTAGCCACGGCATACCCCCGTCCCACCGGCGGCCCATTTCTGTCTCACGCATCCGCCTCTCTCACTCATCCAGCAAGGAAAACTCCTGATGAAACTCTCGCGTCCTACCCTGTTTGCAATTCTCGCCGTGCTGACCGTCTCAATGCTCGGTGCCTGCGCCTCTGCGCCGCCCCTGACCGAGACCAAGCTGCGCGTCAACGTGTTTGCCGGCGCCACCAACCTGCCGCTGCTGGTCGCCATCAACAAAGGCTACATGGCCGAGCGCAAGCTGACCATTGAGATTCAAAATACGCCCGATTCCGACCAGCAGCGCGCCGGTCTCGCAGCGGGACGCTTCGAGATTGCGCTCGCTGCAGTCGACAACGCGCTGGCGATGGTGGAAGCAGCCAAACAGGATGTCATCATCGTCTCCGGCGGCGACGCGAGCATGAATGAATTCATGGCACGCGGCAGCCTCAATTCGATTGCCGACATGAAGGGTAAGGTGCTGGCGGTCGATGCGCCCAATACCGCTTATGGTCTCGCCGCGAAAAAAATTCTCAAGCTCAATGGCT
This sequence comes from Burkholderiales bacterium, assembly GCA_031387185.1. Taxonomy (GTDB): domain Bacteria; phylum Pseudomonadota; class Gammaproteobacteria; order Burkholderiales; family JAEUOS01; genus CANJDH01. The sequence continues at coordinate 1,006 of JANNCZ010000333.1, read as the reverse complement.
TGCTCGAAGGGCGCGACTACACCGTGCGCGCAGTCGGCGGCTCGTCGCAACGCGCTGCCGCGCTTGCATCCGATGCCTCGCTCGGTGCCGGCATGCTCAACCCGCCGTTCGCCTACACCCTGCGCGAGAAGGGCTTGAAGAGTCTCGGCACACAGTTCAGTTTCATCGGGCCTTATCAGGCCACCGGTGCCTTCGTGATGCGCAAGTGGGCCGGCGAAAACGGCGGCGCATTGGAGCGCTTCCTCTCCGCCTACATCGAAGGCCAGCGCTACGCGATGAACCCGGCCAACCGCGCCGAGATGGTGAAGCTCTTGTCAGAGCGTTTCAAGCTTGCGCCCGACGTGGCGGAAGGCACCTATGCCGCGCTCACCACACCCGGCTCGGGGCTTCTCCCCGATGCGCGGCTGAGCATGGACGGCTTTAAGAATGTGCTGGCGATTCGCGCCGAGATGGAAAACATGTGGGGTGGGGTGGCACCGGCCCCCGACAAATATCTCGACCTGTCTTACTACGAGCGCGCGCTGCGCCACGCCAAGTGATTGCACGGCGCGCACTGCTCATCGGCTTGATCGCCACGGCCCTGCCGGATTGATCCGGGCCATCTCTCCTAAAACTGGCTCCTGGAGCGGTTCTCCGCGATTCTACCCAGTTACTACTCCGCCGTAATCCCCGCCTGCTTGACGATGCGCCCCCACAGCGCGTATTCGCGCAGGATCTTGTCCTGCAACTCCTTCTGCGTCGAGGGCACGGCTTCCATGCCATGCTCCTTGATCTGCGCGCGCACCGTGGCGTCGCTCAATGCCTTGACGATCTCGCGGTTCCAGCGCTCGGCCAGATCGCGCGGCAGCGCCACAGGGGCGACAAAGGCATACCAGTTGGTCACGTCGTAGCCGGAAAAACTTTCGGCAATCGCCGGCACCTCGGGCAGGGCTTCGGCGCGGCGCAGGCTGGTGACCGCGAGTGCGCGAATCTTGCCCGCCTTGATCTGCGGCACGGCGGTGGGTGC
>JANNCZ010000327.1:0-4920 GCA_031387185.1 Burkholderiales bacterium | reverse complement strand
CCGGCGGCATGAGCCACCAGTTGCAGGGGCCGCGCGCCGGCCTCATCAACAAGGAGTTTGATGCGGCCTGTCTCGATCAACTGATTGCCGACCCGGCAGCGCTGGCGCAAAAACCGCATATCGACTACGTGCGCGATGCGGGATCCGAAGGCATCGAACTCGTGATGTGGCTGATCGCGCGCGGTGCGATGAGCGACATCGGTGACCAAAATGCGCCGGTTGGCCGGGCACCGCACGTGCGCCACCGTTTCTATCATGTGCCTGCGTCGAATACGGCGGTGGGCCATTTGATTCTCGAAAACCAATAAGCGCAGGCGGCACGGATTGCCGCTTGCCGCAGCTACATTCCCCTTTTTACGGAGCACCTCATGAAAGTCTGTCTCGCAGGCGCCGGCGCATTCGGCATCAAACACATCGAAGGCATGCAAAAAATCGACGATGTCGAAGTCGTCTCGCTGATCGGCCGTGAGTTGCCGAAGACGCAGGAGATCGCCGCCAAGTTCGGCATCAAGCACGTGAGTACCGATCTCGCCGACGGCTTGGCAATCAAGGAAGTTGACGCCGTGATCCTGTGTACGCCGACGCAAATGCACGCGGCGCAAGCGATTGCCTGCATGCAGGCCGGCAAACACGTGCAGGTCGAGATTCCCATGGCAGACAACCTCAAGGACGCTGAAGAGATTGTCGCGCTGCAAAAGCAAACCGGCCTCACGGCGATGTGCGGCCACACGCGGCGCTTCAACCCAAGCCATCAATGGGTCAACAAAAAAATCCGCGCTGGTGAATTCAGGATCCAGCAGATGGACGTGCAGACTTATTTTTTCCGCCGCACCAACATGAATGCACTCGGCCAGGCGCGCTCGTGGACCGACCATCTGCTCTGGCACCACGCTGCGCATACGGTTGATTTGTTCCAGTATCAAACCGGAGAGGAAGTCACGGTCGCTCACGCGGTGCAAGGGCCGATTCACCCCAACCTCGGCATTGCGATGGACATGTCGATCCAGTTGAAGACCAAAGGCGGCACGATCTGCACACTGTCGCTGTCGTTCAACAACGACGGCCCGCTCGGCACCTTCTTCCGTTACATCGGCGACACCGGCACTTATCTTGCGCGCTATGACGATCTGTTCAATGGCAAGGACGAAAAAATCGACGTGTCCAAAGTAGATGTGTCGATGAACGGCATCGAGTTGCAAGACCGTGAATTCTTTGCGGCGATCCGCAGCAAGCGCGAACCGAATTCAAGCGTGGCCAAGGTGCTGCCCTGCTATCAAATCCTGCACCAGCTTGAGCAGGGCATGGGCTGATTGAAGGAATTGCCGGTGCAACAAAAAAACGCCGGGTTTGTCCCGGCGTTTTTTTGGTCGAGGGACTATTTCAACCTCATGCCTGTCCGTTGCGCCGCGCCTTGATGCCGGCCAAAATGCTCTTAACGGACTGATCCTTGAAAAGCTGCTCACGCTCGGTCGTGTAATTGCCGGCTCCAGCCCTGAACTGATGCATAAATCGCATGGTGTCAATGACGCCAAGGCGCTCAATCAATGCATGCCTGGCGCGATCAGTCAGTTGCGCAATCGGTTCTATGTGAACAGTCATTTTGAAACCTCCGGCACCAGGCCCAGAAGAGAAATTACCCTGCATCCTAAATCAGGAAGCGCTTGCGCTTTGCGCAACAATTTGTCGTCGCAGGTACAGAAAAAATCAGCTTTGGCGGCTGACGCAAGGGCCAGATGGATGGCATCCATGGCTGGCACTCCTTGTTGCTCGAATGACAGTGCCAACATCTCCACAGCATCGCTGACCTCGAGCCGCTCAACGGCAAGAGACAGTAACGCCAACACCTCGGTTTGCCGTGCTTCGTCAGGTATGCGGCTCACTTCGTAGTCAAGCGCCTCCGAGCCGAGCAGCGACAGATCACCCGCCTGAACCGCTGCCAACAGGGAAAACACCGCTTCCGTTTCAACCCTGATGCGCGGCTGCGTCTGATCATCGAGCGGGCGCTGCAAGCAGCAATTGTCGAAGTAAATTCGCATTCAAGGATTTTACGCTGCGACAACATTCAGAGGCGCAGGCATCGCGCAATCCCCGCTGTTTATTCAGGTCACACGGGTTCGCCATATCCACAAAACGGATTGCGTTCAATACTTGGCGCAAGCGGCATTCGCACTGTATATCGGCTTGAGAAGCGCTCCCACCAATGGTTTTCGAGGCATAGACCGGAAAATGTTGGTGGGAGCGCATTTCAGCGTGAAGCCGCTGCAGAATTGCGCGCCAGCCGCTTCGCCGTCGCGCTCTTGAGATAGAGACGGTCGTCGAGTGCGTCGAGCATTGCCTTGCGTGCTGCCACCGCGCGCCGGAACGCATCTCTCTCACCGAATTTTTTGATCGCAAAGGTCTTGGTGATCTTGCGCCCATCTGTGAGCTTGATCTTCGCCTGCCATGATCCCGCCGGTTGAGCCGGCAGTTGCACGCGATGCACGCCTGGCACACCGCTGGTGTTGTTGGAGCGCTTTTGGGCATTGAACTCGCGAAAGCTCAGCACGCTTTTGGCGGCTGCTTCATCCCGCCATTTGCGCGCCGCAGCCAGCGCCTTGGCTGACCCGCCGTACTTCCGGTGGGAAAAGAGCTTTGAATAAATCTTGCCGCTCCGGCCCAAACTCACTTGCCAGTTCCACGCGTTCTTCGCTCGCTTCACGCGATTGATCGCGTACTCTTTGCGCGACATCCGAATCGATTCCCCGTCTGAAGCCGCTACTTCGCCGTACCGTACTTATCGGCGAGCGCCTGCTGGCGCACCGCCAAGGCGCCTCGCCGTGCGCCAGCTTCGCCATATTTGGCTACTGAAAACTTCATGCTCCCGCGCCTGCCCTGCGCATTGGCCCAAAACGCCACCCAGTACGGGCGCGCCTCCCCGCCTTCCCTGGCCTCGCTCAGCCGGACGTAACGCGCTACGCCGGGCATGCCCGAGACATTGTTCCTGCGCAGCGTCGTGGCGCGCCAGCGGCTTTTGAAAGGCTCTTCGAGCCCGCTCAGCGTCGCGTCGCGGAATGCGCGCGCCGCCTTGAGCGCCGCCACCTTGCCGCCAAATTTACCGTCGGAAAAATAGTGGTTCACAAACAGGCTGCGGTGCTGCATGCGAACCAGCCATGCGTGCGTGCCGTTGCGCTCGGTATCGATCCGTGCAATGTGGTGATTGATGGGTGGTGAGGAAGCTTTTGGCATATCGCGTAAACCGTTGGTGGGAGAGGCTATCAGGCCGATTTCCCTCTGTCAAACTGAGCGAATCCGCGCACCGCTCTTGCGCGCGCGTCCCAGCGCTTCAAGCGTATCGATGATCTGCGGCAGGCGGCGCTTCCACGGTCCGCGCCCGCTGAAGTGCGCAGCGATGTCGGCTTCAGTGAGGGCGGTAGCGCTGGCGGTGAGCACCTCGGCGACGGCGCGCATTTGCTCGGCAAGTTCGGCCGGCCACGGACGGCGCGAGGTTGACGAAACTGAGGGCGCGGCAGCGGGCGTGGTGTCTTCCATGCCAAGTGAGGTCTGCACTTGTTTCGGCATGCTCTTCGCCGCGTCGGGCGCTTGATAGCCGGGGCGCAGCCAGCGGATCGTGCCGTCGGCTTCTTCCTTCGCGCGTTCGGCGTTGAGCGCGACGAGGCGCGCGAGCAGGGTTTGGCGTGTGGCTTCGTCGAGTGCGCCCTTGGCGAATGCGGGCGCGAGATCGCTCCAGCCGTAGGCCGCGAGCACGGCAGCATCGAGTTCATCGTGCAGGCTTTTGAGCACGCCGACCAAACCTTGCGCATGAATGGTCTTTTCTTTTTCGGTGAGTGTTGCACCGGTGCGCATCGCTTCGAGCACGTTGTATAGACCGGTTAACGTCAAGCCTTCGTGTTCGGACAGCACGCGCTTGCGGTGCGTGTCAATTTCTTCGGCCAGTTTGCCGATGCGCTTGTGTAACGCAGGTGTGAGGCCAGTACCGATGGGGAAGGGAAAGGTTTCGAAGCAAGTCGTCTTGACATAAACGGGACGATCTTCGAGCGTGCTTCCCGCAGCGAGAACCCAAATGACATGCACTCGCGACGACAAAACACCGAGCGAATAGGCATCTTCCAAAGCGATGGCGATGAGCTTGTTGTCCGGCAGAATCGATGCATCGAGAAACTGAAAGGTGCGGTGCTTGGCGGTTTCTACCGTTGCGATGTAGCGCTTAAGGCTCGCGAGCACGGAACGCAATTCGCGGCGTGGCTCGCCATGCACCCACCAGTTGTCGCGATAGGTCGCGCGATTGTTCTGGTCACGCTCCGGCTTGATGCGTTCCAGCACCCATTGATAGACCGCCGGGAACCGCTTGCGCGCTTGCGCTTCAGACAGACCGAAGAGATCAATCACCATCACGCCGCGTGGCGCATCGGTGAGGTCGCGCCCATTGCGATATTCGCGGATGTGTTGCTCCAGGCCTTTGACTTTACCCAGACCCAACTGCGTTGCTTCTTCCGACGTGACGATGAAGCCTGCGCCGATTAACTGAACGCCTCGATTGCTGATGCCCTCGTTTGCAGTGAGCGTCTGTGCGTTGGCGATGTCGGCGCCAAGCGTTAAATCGGCATTGATGCGTCCGCGCATTTCGGTAAATGTCACCGTCACTGCGTCCTCATCAGTCTCACGCTCATCCGCCACCGTAAGAAGCGAACCGGCCTGTGACCCACTCCCACCAACGGTTTCGGCCACACTCATGGCGATGCGCACGGCCGCGCCATCGGTCGCATCGACCCACGGATGATCGGGAATTGCAAACCTCAATGAGAGCGGCGGCTTGGCGGCAAGCTGCGCTTCGATTACGCGTCGGTTGAAGGTTTGGCGCAGACTGTTGGTGGTAATCAAACCGAAACGCCGCGCCTTGCCTTTGCGCACGGTCTCCGCCGC
>JANNCZ010000282.1:0-15536 GCA_031387185.1 Burkholderiales bacterium | reverse complement strand
GTGACGCTGGCGGCCGGATTGATACTGGTCACCATCGGAGCGCCAGCCTTCGCCGCCTGGGATCTGCAGCAACTGATGGATGCACTGGCGCAGAACAAGTCCGGCCGCGCCACGTTTGTCGAAACCAAGCACATCGCCATGCTGGACCGGCCGATGGAGTCGTCGGGCGAACTGCTTTTCACGGCGCCCGACCGGCTCGAAAAACGCACTCTCAAACCCAGATCAGAATCCATGGTCGTCAAGGGGGCGGAACTGTTGATCGAGCGCGGCCGGCAAAAACATCAGCTGCAATTGCAAACCTATCCGGAACTGGCAGCCTTTATCGACAGCATCCGCGGCACGCTGTCAGGTGACCGCAAGGTGCTGGAACGCAGCTTCCGGCTCAGCCTCGAGGGCTCTGCCGAACGCTGGACCCTGCAACTTCTCCCAATCGACGAAAAGATGCTTGCGGTAGTACGGCAAATTCGCATCTCCGGCGTACGCGACCAGGTAGGTAGCATCGAGATCATGCAAGCCGACGGCGACCGCTCCGTGATGGTCATCGAAAAGCCGGCGGTGCCCTGATGACCGCCATGCGCCGCCGCAGCATGCCCGCCATTGCATTGTGGCTGGTGTTGTTGCTTGCCTGCGGTGCAGTGATCAGCCGCACCCAATTCACCACGGACCTGTCGGCCTTCCTGCCGCGCAATCCCACGCCTGGGCAGCAACTACTGATGGATCAACTGCGTGACGGCCTGGCCTCGCGCCTGATCCTGGTCGGCATTGAAGGCGCCGATGCGCCCGCCCGCGCCCGGCTGTCAAAGCAAACCGCCGCGCTGCTGCGTGCCGACCCTGCGTTTGCCGCAGTCAACAATGGGGAGGCGGTCAACACCGGGCGCGATCGCGCTTACCTGTTCAATCACCGCTACCTGCTCAGCCCGGCGGTAACGCCGGCGCATTTTGGCGTGGAGGGCCTGCATGCCGCCTTGCGCGACAGTATCGACCTGCTCGGCTCGCCGGCCGGCCTGCTGGTCAAGTCCCTGCTGCCACGCGACCCCACCGGGGAGATGCTGCGCTTGTTCGACCAGCAGGGCGGCGGCTCCCAGCCGGCAATGATGGATGGTGCGTGGGCCTCACGCGACGGCACACGTGCCCTGATGCTGGTGCAGACGCGCGCGGCGGGGTCTGATACCGATGCCCAAGAGCGGGCCATGACCTCCATCCGTCAGGCATTTGACGGCGCATCGACCAACACGCCAACGGCGAAACTCGTAATGACGGGACCGGGAGTTTTTTCCGTCACGTCGCGCGAGACGATCAAAAGCCAGGTCTCGCGCCTGTCGCTCATCGGCATCGTGCTCATCGCCGCATTGTTGCTGCTGGTCTATCGCTCCGCGACTGCGCTGGCATTGGGCATGCTGCCGGTCATCAGCGGTGCGCTGGCCGGCATCGCCGCAGTCAGCCTGGGATTTGGTTCGGTGCATGGCATCACCCTGGGATTTGGCACGGCGCTGATCGGCGAGGCCGTCGATTATTCGATCTATCTTTTTGTGCAATCGGAACGAGATGATGCAGCCCAGCACGACTGGATCAAGCGTTTCTGGCCGACCATCCGGCTAGGCGTTCTGACCTCCATTTTCGGCTTTGCCTCGCTGCTGCTGTCCGGTTTTCCCGGACTGGCACAACTTGGCCTGTATGCCATCGCCGGCCTGGTGGCGGCCGCCGCGATGACGCGCTTCGTGCTGCCGCATCTGCTGCCGCGCAATTTCCGCATTCACGATGGTTCTGTGATCGGCACCACCCTGTCGGGCTGGGTGCAACGCGCCGCCTGGTTGCGGCCGGCGGCAGTTCTGTTGTTGCTGGCGGCCTGCGCGGTGCTGGTCCTGCATCGCACCAGTTTGTGGGACGACAAGCTCTCGTCTCTGAGCCCGGTGTCGCAAGCCGATATCGCGCTCGACACCAGTCTGCGTGCCGATCTGGGTGCACCGGACCTGCGCTTCGTGATCGCGATATCAGGCCCCGACCGGGAAGCCGTGTTGCACGCTTCGGAGCAGGTTTCCACGCTGCTGCAAACGCAGGTGGAACAGGGCCAGCTCGCCGGATTTGACAGCCCCAGCCGTTACCTGCCCAGCATCGTGACACAGCGTGCTCGGCAGGCCAGCCTGCCACCTCCCGAGATACTGGAAACCCGCATTGCGCAAGCGGTGCACGGCCTGCCGGTGCGCGCGCAATTGTTTGCGCCATTTGTGGCCGATGTTGCGGCGGCACGAACGCAGCCTTTGCTACAGGCAACCGACCTTGCGCAAACCTCCATGGCAATGGCGGTCCAGGCCCTGCTGATCGAGCACGATCAGCGATGGAACGCCCTGTTGCCGCTGACTGCACCGGAAGGCACCGCCATCAATGCCGGCAAGATTCGCGCAGCCTTGGCCACCACGGGATTGCCCGATGTGCTGTTGGTGGATATGAAAACCGAATCAGACGGCCTGTATTCGGGTTACCTGCGTGAGGCGATCGCGCTGTCGCTCGGCGGACTGACCGCCATCGTCGGATTGCTGTTGCTGGTATTGCGCTCTCCCGTGCGGGTGTTGCGGATTATCGCGCCGCTGGCGGCGGCCGTCGTGACCGTCACTGCTGGCCTGGCCGCATTGGGCCAGCAATTGATCATTCTGCATCTGGTGGGCTTGCTGCTGGTGGTGGCGGTCGGCTCCAACTACGCGCTGTTCTTTGATCGCACTGATCCCGGCACAACCATGCCGCCGCGCACCCTGGCCTCGATGCTGTTTGCCAACCTCACCACCGTTGCCGGATTCGGCGTGCTGGCGTTTTCCAAGGTCTCGCTGTTACAGGCGCTGGGAGTGACGGTGGCGCCGGGCGTCATTCTGGCGCTGGTCTATTCGGCGATTTTTGCGAGGCCGGCGCATGCCTGATCCACACTGGCACCCGGCACTGCTGGTGCGCGCCTCCATCGCGCTGCATCTGCTGGCATTGGTGGTGATGATCGCCACTCCCGGGCAATGGCCCTGGGCGCTGGGTGCTGTCGCAGCCAACCACCTGCTCATTACCGCCGTCAGCCTGTGGCCGCGCAGCCGCTGGCTGGGCCCGAACTGGACGCGCCTGCCCGCAGCTTCCGCAGCCAGAAATGAAATCGCCCTGACCATCGACGATGGGCCCGATCCCGCAGTCACGCCGCAGGTGCTCGACCTGCTCGATCGCCATGCCGCGCAAGCCACCTTCTTTTGCATCGGGAAACAGGCGGCCCGCTACCCGGAGGTTTGCCGGGAGATCGTGCGGCGCGGCCACGCAGTCGAAAACCACAGCCAGCAGCATCGCCATCATTTCGCACTGCAGGGCCCGCGTGGCCTGCTGCGTGAATTGCAGACAGCCCAGCACACGCTGACCGGCATTTGCGGCCAACGCCCGCTGTTCTTCCGGGCGCCAGCGGGCTTTCGCAACCCGTGTCTCGACCCGGTGCTGGTCCGGCTCGGGCTCAGGCTCGTCAGTTGGTCCGCACGCGGTTTTGACACCCGCGTCGGCAATGCCGCACGCGTCAAGCGCAGCTTGCTGCGCGGCCTGCGCGCGGGCGCCATCTTGCTGCTGCACGATGGCCATGCCGCACGTACCGCAGCAGGTATCCCGGTGATTCTGGAAGTGCTGCCCGCCGTGCTCGAATCGGCTGCCGCTGCCGGCCTGCGGGCGGTCACCCTGCGTCAGGCCCTGTCATGATCGAAAGCGGGCGGGATCTCCCCTGGCACCAACAGGTTGCGACGGCATTTGGCAAATACATGGTTCTGAAAACTATCGGCACCACCGCGTTCATCAGTGTGTTTTTCGTCGCTTACTTCCGTGTGCTCAACCATCCGGCGGCCCCGCCGACGGAAATGCCGGCCATCTGGCTCGATCACCTCATCAGCTTTGAACCGCTTGCGCTGCCGGTCTACCTGTCGTTGTGGTTCTACGTCTCCCTGGTGCCGGCCTTGTTGTCGACCCAGCCCGAGCTATACCGGTATGGCGCGGCCATGTTCCTGATGTGCGGTATTGGCTTGTCGATTTTTTATTTCTGGCCGACTGGCGCCCCGGCTCCTGATATCGACTGGGCACAGTACCCAGACATGCGTTTCCTCAAAAGCATCGACGCCTCGGGCAATGCCTGCCCTTCCCTGCATGTTGCTGCCGCCCTGTTCTCGGCAATCTGGCTGCACCACCTGCTGTTCCGCTTCGCAGGGCCAGCGTGGTTGCACATGTGCAATTGGGCCTGGTGCACCGGCATTGTCTATTCCACCCTGGCGATTCGCCAGCATGTGGCGGTCGATGCAGGGGCCGGTTTGATACTCGGGGGAATGCTGGCCTGGCTCTCGCTGCGCTATCAGGTTCGCGCGGAGGACGCGCTCCAGACGCCTCCTCACCCACTTTGAAAATCACCTCGTAGATCGGCTCGTTTTCCCTTGAATCCGCTTTGGCTCTCCCATTTCACCGCTACCAGCGCGATTGGCCGTGGCCTGCCTCAAACGCTTGCGGCGCTGCGCGAGCGGCGCAGCGGACTGCTGCCGTGCGCCTTCGACACGGTCGACCTCGCCACCTTTACGGGTACAGTCGCCGGTATCGATGCGGTGCTGCTTCCCGCCGCTCTCGCCGCCTTTGATTGCCGCAACAACCGGCTTGCGTTCCTGGGGCTGATACAGGATGGCTTTGCCGATGCGGTGGCCGCCGCCGGCCGGAAATACGGCGCACACCGCGTCGGCGTCATTCTGGGCACCAGCACATCGGGCATTTTCCAGACCGAGCTCGCCTACCGCCGGCGAGATCCGGACAGTGGTGCCCTGCCTGCCGATTTCATTTATGGCAGCACCCACAACACGTATTCGCTGGCCGATTTCACACGGCAGCTTTTTGGCCTCTGCGGCCCGGCCGTTGTGGTGTCGTCGGCATGCTCATCGAGCGCCAAAGTATTTGCTTCGGCGCGGCGCATGATGGCAGCGGGACTGATCGATGCGGCCGTGGTGGGCGGGGTCGATTCGCTGTGCTTGACCACCTTGTACGGGTTCCACTCATTGGGCCTGATGTCGAGCCAGCCGTGCCGTCCCTTCGACATCGCGCGCGACGGCATTTCCATCGGCGAGGCAGCGGCCTTTGCGCTGCTCGAACCCGTGCCCGCACAACTCGACGATGCCGCCGTTCTGCTGCTCGGTGTGGGTGAATCCAGTGACGCCCATCACATGTCTTCTCCACACCCGGAAGGATTGGGCGCACGCATGGCCATGCAGGACGCGTTGAACCAAGCGCATCTCGATACCAGCCAGATTGACTACATCAACCTGCATGGCACCGCCACGCCGAGCAATGACGCAGCCGAGACCCGCGCCGTCACGGCGCTGTTCGGTGGCGGCACACCCTGCAGTTCCACCAAAGGTGCGACCGGGCACGCCCTGGGCGCAGCCGGCGGCCTCGAAGCCGTGATCTGCGCGCTGGCCCTGCAGCACGGACTGCTGCCGGGCGGACTCAATACACGGCAACTGGATCCAGCGCTGCCCCTCGACTATCTGCTGGACAACCGCAAGCAGCCAGTCAAGCACGTGTTGAGCAATTCCTTCGGATTCGGTGGTACCAATTGCAGCCTGATTTTCGGCTGTGCGGGTTAACGACAACAAATGATGCAGCCCTCCAGCCACGCCGCAACCACCGTGACAGTCTTTGTCGAAGGCATCGGTCTGCTGGGACCCGGCTTGTCCAACTGGGTCCAGGGCCGCCAGCAGCTTGGCGGCACGCTGCCTTACGCACCGGCACCATGTGTCCTGCCCTTACCGATGGCATTGCCGCCAGCCGAGCGCCGCCGCGCGGGCGTCGCGGTCAAGGTCTCCATGGCAGTTGGCCGGGAAGCGGTACAGGCGTCGGGTCAACCCATAGAGACCCTGGCATCGGTATTTTCATCCTCCAGCGGCGACACCATCAATTGCCACGAGATTTGCAATGCGCTTGCCTCCAGCGACCGCATGATCTCGCCGACCCGCTTTCATAATTCGGTGCACAACGCATCATCGGGTTACTGGAGCATTGCGAGCGGCGCCATGGCCAGTTCGTCGGCGCTGTGTGCACGCGACGGCAGTTTCGCGGCCGCCCTGATCGAAGCAATGACCCAAGTTGTGATTGATGACCACTCGGTGCTGCTGGTGGCATATGACAACGCCTATCCCGAACCTCTGTACAGCAAACGCCCGGTTCCCGGCTCGATGGGTGTGGCGCTCGTTCTCAGCCCGCAGCGCGGCGCGCGCAGTTTGGCCAGCATCAGATTTCAGGCCGCCAGCTTCCTGACGACCGCACCGGTGGACACGATGGAGGATGCGGCGCTGGAGAGCCTGCGCCAGAATATTCCGGCCGCGCGCGCCCTTCCGGTATTGCAAGCCATCGCAAAAGGGAAATCAACTCCCTTGGTGCTGTCCTATCTGGACGGCATGCAAATGGCGGTGGAGGTCGTACCGTGTTGAACCAACCGCAAACACTGAACCGGGACGGCATCGCCCGCCGCATCCCCCACCAAGGCAGCATGTGTCTGCTCGAAACGGTACTTGAGTGGGACGAAAACCGGATTCGCTGCCGGGCCGGCAGCCACCGCGCACCCGATCACCCGTTGCGCGCCCACGGGCGCCTCGGTGCGGCCTGCGGGGTTGAATATGCGGCACAAGCCATGGCCGTTCACGGCGCGCTGGTGGCCGACCATCGGGTCGACAATCAGGCCGGCACCACCCCCATCTGCGCCGGTTTTCTGGCCAGCATGCGCAGCGTCACCCTCCATGTCGAACGGCTTGATACAGTGGCCGGCCTCTTGACGGTAAACGCAGAACGAATCACCGGAGACGCCAACACCGTGCTTTACAGCTTTACGGTGCAAGCCGGCAGGCGCACCTTGCTCGCTGGGCGTGCAGTCGTGGTGCTCAATGCAACCAGCGTGGTTCTCAATACCTCCAGAACCGTGTCCGGCACTCAGCCGCTACCGGGCTTGGGCGCCCCGTCTCAAGGAAGGATCACTCCATGACCAGCGTCCCCAAATACGCACTTGTCACCGGCGGCAGTGGCGGCATCGGCTCGGCCATCTGCCGGCGTCTGGCAGGCGACGGGTTCAGTGTGATTGTGCATGCCAACACCCATCTGGCCAGCGCGCAAGCCCTGGCAACAGAGATCATGGCCAGCGGCGGCCTCGCACAAGCAGTGGCGTTTGACATCACCGATGCACTGTCCACGGCCGATGCGCTGCAGGCATTGCTGGAACAAGGCCCGATCCAGGTGCTGGTCAACAACGCCGGCATTCACGACGACGCCATATTTCCCGGCATGCAGCTGGCCCAGTGGCAGCGCGTGCTCGACGTGTCCCTCAATGGTTTTTTCCACGTCACCCAGCCGCTGATGATGCCGATGATACGGACACGCTGGGGCCGCATCATCAGCATCACGTCGGTCGCCGCAGTGGCAGGCAACCGCGGACAGGTCAACTATTCGGCCGCCAAGGGGGCACTGCACGCGGCCACCAAATCGCTTGCGCTCGAATTGGCCAGCCGTGGCATTACGGTCAATGCGGTAGCACCAGGCATCATCGACACCGCGATGACCGAAGGCCGCTTCAGCGCCAGCGACATCGCCCGCATAGTGCCGATGAAACGTGCCGGGCGCGCCGAAGAGGTGGCCGACCTGGTCGGATTTCTGGCTTCAGAGCGCGCCGCCTACATCAGCGGGCAGATCATTTCCATCAATGGCGGCATGATTTAAAGGACACCACCAACATGACTACCCGGCAACCTACAGGCGCAGTACACGCGCCACATGTCCCGCTCACCGGTTACTACCGCAACGAGCAGGAGCGGCAGGTGTATCTGCGCAAGATTTTTGACAATACCGCGGCGGACTACGACCGCATCGAAGCGATGCTGGCATGGGGAACCGGTTCCCGTTACCGGCGTGACGCGCTGGTTCGTGCCGGCTTGAAAAAAGGAATGAAAGTGCTCGACGTGGGCGTCGGAACCGGCTTGGTCGCCGCGCAAGCCTGCATCATTGTTGGCGATCCCGCGCTGGTCACGGGTGTAGATCCGAGCCCGGGCATGATGGCTGCCAGCAGCCTGCCCAAAACCATGGTGTTGATGGAGGGCCGGGCCGAATCACTGCCCTTCCCCGACAACCATTTTGATTTCCTGAGCATGGGTTATGCATTGCGCCACATCAGCGATCTGGGCGTGGCGTTCGCCGAGTTTGAACGCGTGTTGAAGCCCGGTGGCCGTCTCTGCATACTGGAAATCACCCAAGCGCAAAGCCGCTTGGGACGATGGCTGCTCAAAAGCTACATGCGCGGGGTGATACCGTTGCTGACACGATTCGTTTCCAGACAGCACGACACCGTCACCATCTGGCGCTATTTCTGGGACAGCATCGAAGCTTGCGTCCCGCCCGAGCAGGTCATCGCCACGCTCAAGCTGGCGCGGCTGACACAAGTGGAGCGGTATCTGGCAGTGGGTGTGTTTTCAGAATACCGGGCGATCAAAGGGAACCGGGTTCAGACGTCCCGCTGATGCGAGAGCGTTCCATCGCGCGCCGCACCAGCAATCCAGGCAGGCGCAACACGAATCCGGCCAGGAGCCGCGCATGCATCCAGGTCAGAAGCAGGTTGTCGCGCAAGTAATTGAAATGCGAGACCCCCCCTTCATCGGCGCGAAAGTAGCGCACCACCGCAGGCAGATTGATGGGTCTAACGCCGTGCCAGCACAGGCGCACCACGGCCTCGGGGTCAAAGTCGAAACGGCGCATCCAGCGATGGCTGTGCATCACCTGGCGCAACGGCTCAATCGGGTAGACGCGGAATCCAAACAGTGAGTCGCCGATACCGGCCCACAGGGTTTCCAGATTGGCCCAGCCGTTCGACAATTTGCGACCATAGACGCGCAGGCGCGGTGCGTCTGCGGCGAACACCGGTGCCCCGAGCACCATGGCAGCCGGCGAGCCGGCCGAAACAGCCATGAAGCGGAGAATCAGGTGAGCCGGGTGCTGACCGTCGGAATCCATCGTCAGCACATGCGTGAAGCCTTGCGCCGCGGCGATGTCAATCCCGTGCAGCACGGCAGCACCCTTGCCGCCGTTGCGCGGCAGTACGACGATACGCAAACCTTTGTCCTGCGCTGCCATTGCCTGCAAACTGGCAACGCTGGCGTCGGTGCTGCCATCCACAATCACCCAGACCGGCGACCAGTATGCACGCGCCGCTCGCACCGTCTCATAGACCTTGGGGCCGGGGTTGTAACTGGGGATGAGGACAAGATGCGTGTGGGAGGGGCAGGCCGGGAAAGGGTTCATTGGTGTGCAATCCGTAAGCTATTTGGCGCGAAACGGCTCTCAGGCAGCCAGGTTGGACACAGGAAAATCGGACACCCATGCCTGGCCCAGTTCGGATTGAAAGTACTGCTCAAGCTCGCTGACAAAATGCGCTGTCCTGTCAGGCGGGTCAAAGCGCTTGCCAAGCCGGACTCGATAGGTGACCGGCAATTGCGGCAGCCGCCGCAGCGACCAGCCCTTGCCCAAAAATCCCGAGTCGGTTTCGATGAACACGGTCTGCACCGGCACACCGGCTTTTCTTGCGATCAGGCCCGTCGTCCCTTGCAGGCAGCCAATCGGAAAGTGGGTCGTGCGTGTGCCTTCCGGAAACAGCAGAACGTGGCTGCCATTGCGCAGATCCGTCACGGCCGAATGCACCATGCTGAGCAACGGCTTGTTGCTGATGTAGCCCGTCAGCCGGGCTAACTGACCGAACAGGATGCTGCTTGCGATATCAGCCTTGATGATGCAGGTGCCACCGGGAAGCCGCGACAGGATCATGACCGCATCGAGCAGCGAGGGATGGTTCGGCGCAATGATCATCGCCGGGGCGCCGTGCAATGCATCGAGTTCCGCAAGGTCGAAACGGCAGAGACCCAACCAGATCAAAACGCCCAAGTAGGCCCGTGCCGACGCTGCAATAAGTTTGCGGCCGAGCCGCTGGCTCAACCTGTGCGGCAGCAGGACGCGCATCGGCAGCGCCAACAGAGAGACGGTCAGACAGATCACGCCCAGGATCAAAAAACCCAGGTACAGCTTGCCGGTCTCGAACCAGGTCCGGTGGCTGTCGTTCAACGGGCGCTGCGCACCCGTCAGACCATCTGCCGTGCTTTCTGCGCGGCCCGCAGGTGGCGCGGGGCTTTCGGCGGTGCCAACGTCGACCACACGAATATTGGCTTTGCGCTGGCGTAGCGCTTCACGCGAGCGCTTGAAATTCCAGGCTGAAGTGAGGTAAAAAATTCCCTTCAGGGCCAGCAATGAACGCCAGATCGGCGTTTTGCCAAAAATATCGCCGGCCAGCATCGACAGCAAGGCCTCTTTGACGCGCCAGATGTTGCTCGGCGCCATGAACATATCGCGCAGTGCCGGGTTTGTCATGCGGTAGATGAACCAAGAAAACTCCTTTGGCCCCTTGCGCACCTGCCGGTCAAAGTGCGCCAGCGCCGGCGCGGCTTTGGCCGGCTCGCGCAGGCAAATATCGACCGCCTGTGCGCCGTCGGCACCGCCCTGCATCGCCAGCATCACGCCCGATGAAAACACTGGATCAATGAAGGTAAAGGCGTCACCGATGAGTAAATGATTGGGCCCGTGTGTGCGCGCACAGGCGTAGGAAAAATTGCCGGTTGCCTCCACCCTGGACAACAGCCCTGCGTGGGTAAGCCGCCCGGCCAGCGCCGGACACAGGCCAATCGTGTCGAGGAAAAATTCTTCAACCGGCTTGGTGCGGCGCTTCAGGTAATGAGGCCAGACGACGGCGCCGACGCTGGTGGCACCGTCAGCCAGCGGAATCAGCCAGCACCAGCCATGCTCAAACCAGAAAATGCTGATATTGCCTTCGGCCCGGCCGGCGTGCCGGGTCGCACCGCTAAAGTGGGCATACAGCGCCGAACTGTTGTGTTTGGGATTGCGGCGCTTGATGTCGAACTGTTTGCCAAGCAGGGTGTCGCGCCCCGATGCATCGACTACAAAGCGGGCACACCACTGCTGAACCTTGCCCTTTTCGTGCAGTGCATCAACAGTCGCGCCGCTTCCGTCAGGTGCAAACACCACATTGCGCACGCGGCAGCCTTCGATGACTGCGGCACCCAGACGGGCCGCATTGCGCAGCAGGATCTCGTCAAACTCGGAGCGCCGCACCTGGTAGGAAAACGGCATGGTCTTGTCCCACGCGTCGGCAAACTGGAACGTCTGGGTCTTGCCCGCATGCCAGGGAGAGACAAATTCAGCGCCCCACTTCTCGATGCCGATAGCCTTGACCGCAGCGGCCACGCCGAGTTGCTCGAACAGCGGCAAGTTGGCCGGCAGCAACGACTCGCCGATGTGAAAGCGCGGGTGATGTTCCTTTTCAAGGATCACCACCTTGTGGCCCTGCCGGGCCAGCAACGCACCCGCAGTGGAACCCGCCGGCCCGCCGCCAATCACCAACACGTCGCATGCGCTCACGGCGGGGGAGATGGCGCGGTCAACGAACAGAAATGGCTCCGGTGGTGTGAACATCGTTTCCCGAATTGCAGGCACGGGCCGGGTGAGCCGCCAAAAAGGTGGGCCGGAACCAGCCAAACGCTATTAGGAAAAGAAACGAAACGGATGGCTGGGACGAGACAAAATTATTCCCTGTCGCATCGGTCAGCTCTGTTCGATAACGTACATAAGGACTGCGCAGTGGCCGCAACCAGGCACAAGTAGCGATTTTCCGAAGTGTCCCCTTCTGAAAGCCAAGCGGGACAAGGGTTTCCAAGGCCTGCGCCCGGAAACGCTTGTCCCGACTGGTTGAGCGGCCTGCCGCCCTTTGGTCGCGCGGCGCCTGTTTACCGCAACAGCGCCTGTCCCTGCCCGCGTTTGGTCTTCGCGCCTGCCTGCTCGAACACGAAGCCGCCGCCTTTGACGTCAACCCGGATCGTGTCTCCGGGGCCGAATTCACCCGCAAGGATTTTCTTCGACAGCGCGTTTTCAATCGAGGACTGGATCGCACGCTTCAAGGGCCGCGCACCGTACACCGGGTCAAAGCCCGCGTTGGCGATTTCGCTCAGCGCCGCGTCGGTGACTTCAATCTCCATGTCCATCTTGCGCACCCGCTCTTCGAGGCGCTTCAACTGAATGCGCGCAATCGACTTGATGTTGTCTTCTCCCAGCGCATGGAACACCACGATCTCGTCGATGCGGTTGACAAACTCGGGGCGGAAATGGCTTTTGACTTCGGCCATCACCGCGATCTTCATCACCTCTTGGTCGCCACCGGTCATGCTGTGAATCTTGTGTGAACCCAGATTCGAGGTCATCACGATCACGGTATTTTTGAAATCGATGGTGCGGCCCTGGCCGTCAGTCATGCGACCATCGTCAAGCGCCTGCAGTAGCACGTTGAACACATCAGGATGCGCCTTCTCGACTTCGTCGAGGAGAATCACACAGTAAGGCTTGCGCCGCACCGCTTCGGTCAACTGCCCGCCTTCGTCGTAACCGACATAGCCGGGCGGGGCACCAATCAGACGCGCCACCGAGTGCTTCTCCATGTATTCGCTCATGTCGATGCGGATCAGCGCGTCTTCGGAATCGAACAGGAAAGCCGCCAGCGCTTTAGTCAATTCGGTCTTGCCAACGCCGGTCGGGCCGAGGAACAAAAAGGAGCCGTAGGGCCGGCCTTCGTCCGACAGACCGGCACGCGAGCGGCGGATCGCGTCGGACACCAGGCGCACCGCCTCATCTTGACCGACCACGCGCTCGTGCAACTTGTCTTCGATCTTGAGCAGCTTGTCGCGCTCACCCTGCATCAGTTTGGAGACCGGGATGCCGGTGGAACGCGCCACCACTTCGGCGATTTCTTCCGCACCCACCTGCGTGCGCAGCAATTGCGGACGCGCCGCCGAACCGGCTTTTTTCGCCGCGCCGATTTCGGACTGCTTCAACTGTGCTTCGAGTTTTGGCAGCTTGCCGTATTGAATCTCGGCGACCTTGTCAAGCGCACCCTTGCGTTGCAGGTCGATCATTTGCGCGCGCAGCTTGTCAATTTCTTCCTTGATATGCACGCTGCCCTGCACCGCAGCCTTTTCAGATTTCCAGATTTCATCGAGGTCGGAATACTCCTTGCCCAAACGGGTGATTTCCTGCTCGATCAAACCGAGACGCTTTTGCGATGCTTCGTCTTTTTCTTTCTTCACCGCCTCGCGCTCGATCTTGAGTTGAATCAGACGGCGGTCGAGCTTGTCCATCACTTCGGGCTTGGAGTCAATCTCCAGCTTGATGCGCGCCGCCGCTTCGTCGATCAAGTCGATTGCCTTGTCGGGCAAAAAGCGGTCGGTGATGTAGCGGTGCGACAACTCTGCTGCGGCAATGATGGCGGGGTCGGTGATGTCAACGCCATGGTGCAACTCGTAGCGCTCTTTGAGCCCGCGCAAAATGGCAACGGTCGACTCCACGCTCGGTTCGCCGACCAGCACTTTCTGGAAGCGGCGTTCGAGCGCGGCATCCTTCTCGACGTATTTGCGGTACTCATCGAGCGTGGTCGCGCCGACGCAATGCAACTCACCGCGTGCCAGCGCCGGTTTGAGCATATTGCCCGCATCCATCGCGCCATCGGCCTTGCCCGCGCCCACCATGGTGTGCAGTTCGTCGATGAAGACGATAGTCTGTCCCTCATCTTTAGCGAGGTCTTTGAGCACGGCTTTGAGCCGCTCTTCAAACTCGCCGCGATACTTGGCCCCGGCAACCAGAGCCGCCATATCGAGCGAGAGCACACGCTTGCCCTTGAGCGAGTCGGGCACCTCGCCATTGACGATGCGCTGCGCCAGGCCTTCGACAATCGCGGTCTTGCCCACGCCTGGCTCACCGATCAGCACCGGGTTGTTCTTCGTACGCCGCTGTAACACTTGAATCGTGCGACGGATTTCGTCGTCGCGTCCGATCACCGGGTCAAGCTTGCCTTTGCGCGCGCGTTCGGTCAGGTCAATCGTGTATTTTTTTAGCGACTCGCGCTGGTCTTCGGCTTCGGATGAATCGACATTCGCACCGCCACGCATGGCGTCGATGGCATCCGCCAACGCTTTTTTGGACACGCCCGACTCCTTGAGCGCACGCCCCGCTTCCCCCTTGTCGTCGATGGCCGCAAGCAGGAACATTTCGGAGGCAATGTATTCATCACCACGCTTTTGCGCCTCCTTGTCGGCGAGGTTGAGCAGTTGCGAGAGCGTGCGCGACACCTGCACATCGCCGCCGTGGCCTTCAACCTTGGGCAGGCGCTCGATCGCATTCTTGAGTTCGGTCTTCAGGCGCACCACCTGCGCACCAGCACGCGCCAGCAGAGAGGCGGCGGCGCCATCGTCCTGATTGGCCAGGGCCAGCAACACGTGCTGCGGCTCGATGAATTGCTGATCGGCCCCGACCGCGAGGCTTTGCGCGTCGGAGAGGGCCTGCTGGAACTTGGTCGTCAGTTTGTCGGTGCGCATGATGGCTTCCTGCAAGATAGGTTCACAGGATCGCAAGTGGGGCTATGCCCCTGCTTTTCAAGCACGCTGGGTAGCGCTGGTCATCGGCAGCTTGCGCTGCAAATTGACTTCGAAGCGACTTGGGGCCATCATGTAGCCAAGTTACGCGGTTTGCGAAGAAGCGGCGCTAAGCCCTTTAGCCCAAACGACATTTTGACTTGTCCGCCATGATCCAATTGCGTTTTCAGCCAGCGCAGCACCCGGCCCCGGCACCATGACTATCCACCAGTTGCAGGTGGCCTTTGATGCTGCCGAAGACCGCCTGCTATTGCGCGTGACGACCACCGCGCAAGAAGAGTTTCGTGTGTTTCTGACGCGCCGCTTTGTGAAGGGGCTATGGCCGCTGCTCGTCAATATGATTGCCTCCAAGGTCGCGGTGAAGGCGCCCGTGGCCGAGGCGCGCCGCGAAGTGATGGCCTTTGAGCACGAGAAGGCGGTGCGCGAGACCGATTTCAAAACGCCGTTTCAGGAGCCGCCGAAGGAAGCACCACGGCGCATGCCGCTGGGCAACGCACCGTATCTGGCGACGCAAGGCCAGGTGCGTCTGGTCGACGGCGTCTTCAAGCTGGCGCTCAATCCGGCGCAAGGCCAAGGCATCGAGATTGGCCTCGATGACCGCTTGATGCATTCCATGTGCCGTTTGATCGAGCAGGCCGCGCGCAACGCCGAGTGGGACTTGCCCCAATTTGCTCCCGTACAATCTGCCTCTACCGGTGAAGCGCCCGCGCAAGACGCCACGCCGGCCAAGCGGCTGCTCAACTGAGGCCGGTCAATTGAAACCGATGATGAAACTGCTGAACCATGGCGGGCAGCAAATACTGGTTGTTCGCGCCAATTTTCTCCACCACGTCCCACTGAACCGGCACTGCCATGTTTGAACTGGTCGAAAAAATCGGTAAATACGAGATCGTGCGCGAGCTTGGTCAAGGCGCCACGTCGCGTGTATACCTGGGGCACGATTCATTCGCCAACCGCGATGTGGCGATCAAGGTGATTCAGGCTGATCCC
>JANNCZ010000275.1:0-4978 GCA_031387185.1 Burkholderiales bacterium | reverse complement strand
CCGTTCGAATGCGTGAGCTGCGTGCTCGACGTGGTGAACGTCACCGTTACGGACGAGGTGGCCGGCGCGCTGCCATTGAGACGGTCATTGGCGATGAGCGAGACGGTGGCACCCTGGCGCACCGTCAAGGTGTCGTCCACGGCCGTCAATTGGGCGGTGGTCTGCGCGACAGCCGGAATCGTCGCGCCGGCAAAGCGTTGCGCGCAGTTCGCCTGGTTGATGGTCTTGCTGGTGGTCGCAAACAGGCCCGATGAGTTGATGCTGCCCGCACCCGTCACCAGCCACGGCCGGCCCTGGGGCCCCACCGAGAGCGAACTGCCGGTGCCGTTGGCTGCATCAAACCCGCGCGTGCGCGGGTTGTAGCGTTGCACTGCGCCGTTGGCATCGAGCACCATGACAGAGCCATCCGGGCCTGACGACACGTCGATTGCGCCAATCGACTGCGGCTGGCATTGGGTGCCATCGCACTTGAGAAGCTGGTTCGAAGCATTGACGCCCCACAGCGCGTTTTGTGCAAACGCGACACGGCGTGCGCGCAGCGGCACGCCGGAGGTGTAGGTGGTGATCTCGCGAAAATCCTGCGTGACCGCTTCGTAGCGATAGACCACATTCTGCTGGGTCGCATAGACGCGGCCGTCCTGCCCCACTGCGATGTCGTCGGCACGGAAGTTGGGAACGATGGTCCAGCCGGTCCCGCCAAAAAACGAAACCTGTCCGAGCGCATTGACCACCCACGGCACGCCGCCGCCGGCCACCGCCACGCGTCGTGCAGAACCCGTGCTCGCCAGCACAAAACGGCTGTCGGGGTTGGAGAAACAATACAGCCCGCCATCGGTACCTGCGGCGAACACGTTGCCGTCAGGGCCGATACCGACATCGGTGTACGCACCGGCGATGGTGGTGTACACGAGGGGCCGGTTGCTGGTGGGCAAGCTCGACGCGGCCGGTGGCGGGATCGAAAACACCGGCGGTGGCGCAGCGGCCTGTGCGGTGCGCGCTGCCACGATGGCTTCAATCTCTGCGGTGAACGCGGTGGACACCTGCAGTTCATTGCGCTCACCGATGATCCACGGCGTGCCGGCAGGGCCTACCGCAACGGCAGCCGCTACGCCGGTCGCCGGTTTCCATTGCCGTTCACGCGGATCGAGCCAGTACAACTGGCGCTCGGCGGTGGTCGCATATACCGTGCCCTCCGGGCCGATGGCGAGACTCACCGCGACGATGCCCGGGAGCGGCGTCGCCGGATTGAGCAACTGCACGGTGCCGCTGTGCACGATACCGCTGGCATCGATGATCCAGCCTTCGCCGTCCTTGCCCACGGCAATTGCCTTTGCAGGGCCACCGGGCACCGCCTGCCATTGACGCGTTTGCGCATCGAAGCGGCCAATGTTGCCAGCCGATCCCAGCGCCCAGACTTCTTCTTTCGGCCCGGCCGCAATCTCGCTCGCATCGATGCCTGCGTCGAGCCACTGGCCAGTCGCATTGCGGCGCACACGATTTTGCAGGTCGACACCCCACACCACACCATTGCCGGCCACGGCAGCGCGGCGAAACTTGCCGGTTAGCGGCGTCCAGGTGTTGCCGCCTTTCCAGCGCCACACCGTGTTCTCGGCGTCGATGGTCACCACGGTGCCGTCAGCACCAACGGCGAGCCAGCTCGCTTCACCGCGCACACGCCGCCAGCTCAACAGGCGCGTAAACAACGCGGCGGGCTTGGCGCGTGCCTGATTGTTTTGGTTTGCGAACACTTCGCTCGCGAGCAGTGTGTGGTCCTGCATTGCGTACCACGGCTTGCCGTTGGGGCCAACGGCGACCAGTTGCACCGGGGCTGCCAGAGGCTCGGGCGTCCACTCTTTCGCGGCGGGGTTCCAGCGGTAGGCTCGCCCCCCGCGCTCCACCGCCATCAGGGTGCCGTCAAGGCCGGCCGCGACGCTGGTCAAGCCGGTTGCTGCAAATTGTGGAATGTCGCTCCAGCGTGTACCGTCAAAGCGCCACATGGTGCCGTTCGCGCGCCACACCCAGGGCAGGCCGTGTTCATCCACGGCGAGGCGCTCGAATGCCGCCGCCTTGAATGCCTCGTCATCGACCTTGTAAAGCGGCGCACCCGCATTGGACGCGGGCAGGCGCACTTCGAGCGCGCCCTCTGCGTTGAGCACCACCACCGGACCATCGGCAGCGAGCGAGGGCATCACGGCCAGATCGCGCAGGCGGCCAAACGGCATTTCGCGCCACGAATTACCCGACAGTCTGAACGCGACATCGTCTTTCGCAATCGCCCACACCGAGCCGTCGAGACCAGCACGGATCGCGCGGAAGTTGCCCTGCAGCGGGCTCCAATTTGCGCCGCGGCCGAGACGCTGCACCCACGGCTTGCCGTCCACGTCGATCACATACACCGTTCCGTCCGGCGTGATCGCGAGGTCGGCCGCGTTGCCTTGCACGCGTTGCAGCGGGGTACCGGCAGTCTGCGCCGCAGCCGGCCAGACGCCGAGCAACGCGCACAGCGCGCCGGCAATCAAACCCGTGGACCACCGCGAGAGTAGTTTGCTACGCCAGACGAGGTTCACCAGCTCATCCTGTGTTTAGCGTTACGCGATGCTCGATCAGTAGAACAGGAAATCGAGTGCCGAGCGCAGGCGGCCCGTGTGCGATTTGCGCGATACCCAACTCGGCAATTCGAGGTCGCCCGAGCGGAATTCGCGGAAGATTGAGCTTTCATTGAGTTGCGACATGGCGTACGCGGTGTTGGGCACAAGTTGATACCACAGGCGATACTTGTCCTCGAACTCTTGCTGTACACGTTCGCGCTCGGTAAATTTGCCGCGATCAGCATCGATATCGGCCTGGTCCCGGCTGGTGTACTGCGGGCGACGCGGCGTGATCATGATCAGCACGCTCTTCTGAAAATCGCGTTTGGTCGAGCGCGAAAACAAATACTGGGCCAGCGGGACATCGCGCAAAACCGGCACGCTGCTCGCGGTGATGCCAGTATCGCGCTCAGTCAGGCCCGACAGGATCAGGGTCTCGCCAAACTTCATTGCTACATTGGCATTCACCGTTGTCTTGGTGGTGTCGAGACGGAAATCGAATACCACGTTGTTGCTCGGATTGGTCAAAAAGGTCCGCTCCGCGACCACCTGCAGGCGGATCAAGTTGTCGGGCAGGAACTCAGGCGTCACCGCGAGGCGCACGCCGACTTCCTTCTGAATCTGCACCGCGCTGCCCTGACCGCCCGATACGGCCGCGCCGACCACGTCGACGCCGGAGAAGAACTGCGAGGTCTGCCCCGACAGGGCCAACAGCGTGGGGCGTGCCAGGATGTCGTTGTTGACCTCGCTGGCGTTGGCGATATTGAGCGTGTAGGCCACAGCGGCGATGCCGAGCGAGCGTGTGATGGTGCGCGTCGATGTTGATGAACCAGGATTGGCGAAATCCTGCGTCGCAGCAGTGGCGCGGTTGTAGGCCGGCGTGGCCGCGTTGCCGAATTGCAGGCGCAATCCGTCGAGCAGATTGACACCCATGGTGTTGCTGTTGTCCTCCTGCGTCGACACGATGACGACATCAACCATCACCATCTGCTTGTCGACGAAGGCGCGCAGACCGCCCGCGCCAGCTTGTTGTCCGAAGCCGGGTTGAACAAATCCAGCGGGTGCGCCAAAGCCGCCAGGTGCGCCTGGCACTGCTCCGGGTGCTGCGGGAAATCCGCCGGGTGTTGCGGGAAATCCTCCAGGTGCCGCTGGAAACCCGCCGGGCGCTACAGGGAATCCGCCACCGGGCGCAACCGGAAATCCCCCCCCGGGCGCCGTCGGGAATTGGGTCTTCATCAATCCCGAGGCATGGCTGCTCGCCCACGAATCCATGCGCCGCGACACGAAGTCGGTTTCCGATTTCTGCGCACCCGACTTGCGCATTTCTTCGAGGTAAATATCTGCCTGCAG
The DNA here is from genome assembly GCA_031387185.1 of Burkholderiales bacterium. Classification (GTDB taxonomy): domain Bacteria; phylum Pseudomonadota; class Gammaproteobacteria; order Burkholderiales; family JAEUOS01; genus CANJDH01. Next base: position 1,040 of record JANNCZ010000275.1, on the reverse strand, counting down.
CTTGTCGCCTACTGCTGCCGAAATCAGCGCCAGGCCACGCAGCGTCTGCGGACGCAAGGCCGACTTGCCCGCCAATGCCTTGAGACCTTGCAGTGTGGCGTAGGCGGTCGCGGCGTCCTTGTTGTAGTAGGCGGCGACAGCGAGGTCATAGAGCAGCTCGGCATCGTCGCTCGCGTAAAGCGAAGCTTCCATCAACTGCATCTGTGCCTGCGCATAGTCGCGCTTGTCGAGGTAGAGCAGCCCGCGGTAGTAACGCGCCGTCGCGTTGCTGGCATCAAACTGCACCGCCATTTCATAGCCTTGCTCAGCCAGCGTCAACAGATTGCTCTCGCCCTCAATGCCGCGATAGTGATACGCGATGGCATTCAGAAAATGCAGGTAAGAATTGTTGAGGTCAGTCTTGAGCGCAAGATTGAACAGGTCGTTCGCGTGCTTGAATTTGCGCTCGTCGAGCGCCTTGATGCCCTCGGCCGCGAGCTGACGTGAAGCGTTGGTGAGCTTGGCGCGGGCAATGCCGTCGTACAGCTTGCCCGTTGACGCGTCAAGCTGCAGAGGGATGAAATCAGCAGATGACGGCTGACTTGCCAAGCCCTGAAACGGCGTGGGCAGGCTGGCACAGCCAGCGAGTGCGGCGGCAACAGCCACCGAGAGCAACGTCTGTCCGATTGGTTTCACAGATGGTCCCAGGTAAGTTGGTGAGATTCAGCAGCCGCGCGAACCGCATCCCCGTCTGCGCGGTCGCGATTATCAGGCAAGCGAGCGCCGGTTCGACGCAGCGCTCGCAGGCGATGTTTTCCAGGAGGTCAGGGCTTACTCGTAGGGGTGAACTTCGGTTTTCCCATCGCTAGCCCTTACACTGGGGGAGCGCCCGACTGTCGCGGCACGTCGTGGGAGTGAACTTCCATTTCCCCACCGTTTTTAGCTGCGTCGCCACCGCTTGGCACTCGCCATTGTCTAGAGGCTTTCCTCTTGGCACGGCGGCCGCAACAGTCGCCTCCTGCAAGCCGGCTCCGCCAATCTCGCGCGCCGGCCAGATCCGA
>JANNCZ010000267.1:0-1591 GCA_031387185.1 Burkholderiales bacterium | reverse complement strand
CGCGCAAGTCCACGCTGCCGGATTTTTATATCGGCGCACATGCCTCGCTGGCCGCTTACACGCTGCTCACCCGTGATGCGGCGCGCTATCGTGAATATTTTCCGCAGCTGGTAATCACCGCACCTGGCAACGCGAATTGATGCGCTGCATACAGGGCGCATTTGCAATTTGATCTGGTCATGCCAATCAACTTCCCCATCGTCGATGCGCATCACCATTTCTGGGATCCGCACACCAACTACCACCCCTGGCTGCGCGATGAGCCGCCGATTACCTTCCGCTATGGTGATTACCGCGCCTTGAAGCGGCGCTATCTCGCACCCGAATACTTTGCCGACGCGGCGCCGCTCAAGGTGGCGGCCACGGTCTATATCGAAACCGAGTGGCACCCGGCCGATGCTGCCGGCGAGATGCCCTATGTCGATCAACTGCGGCGCGAGAGCGGTTTTCCCACTGTGGCGATTGCGCAGGCCTGGCTTGATCGCCCCGGCAGCGCTGCCGTGCTTGAACAATATGCCGCGTGGCCCGCTGCTTCGTCCGCTGCTTTGTCGTCATTTGTGCGTGGCATTTGCGCGAAGCCGCGCAATTGGCTGTCGAGTTCCCCGGCACGCAGATCGTGCTCAATCACACCGGCCTGCCGGCTGATCGCAGTGCAGCGGGTATCGCGGGGTGGAAGCAGGCCATGTAAGGGTTCGCTGCCTGCCCCAACGTGGCGGTGAAGATCTCCGGCATCGGCCAGGCGGGGGAACCCTGGGCCGTGGAAGCCAATCGCGACATTGTGTTGACCACCATTGATCTGTTCGGTGCGCAACGCTGTATGCGCTCGATTCTTTTCCGCTGGCCGCCGTGCCGGTGTTTTTGTTTGTCGGCAGCTTGATGAACTCAGCCGGCATCTCGAAACACATCTACAAATTTGCCGACACCGCAGCGGGTGTCGACCCGGTGCACCTCGGCATGGTGGTGGTGTTCAACCTGATGATCGGCCTGCTCACGCCACCCATGGGCCTCGCCCTTTTTCTGGTGGCCGACATCGCCAAGGTGACGATGAAAGAAGTGCTGCGCGAAATGCTGCCCTACTACGTGCCGCTGATTGCCACGCTGCTGTTGATCACCTACGTACCTGCGATCACGACGTGGATACCACGCTTGGCGGTGGGCGGGCCGTGATGGAGCAGGCGGCTGACCGTTGAGGTCACGCCGCTTGAAGCTCCTCGCGCAGAATGTGCCGCAGCGTTGCAGCCGTCACCGGCTTCTGATTGTCTTTTGCACCCAACACTGACTCACGCAGCACCGAGTTGATTAGTGTTTGATAGCCAGCGCCAGCGCTTTCCGCGCGGGCGCGAAAGGCTTCAATCACCTCGTCATCAAGCATGATGGTGATGCGGGTTTTTCCCGGCGAGGCAATGGCAGCGCCGCGCTTAGCCTTACTGAAGTCGTATTCGTCACGCATATTTATCAATTATGCATATTGTCAAGGAAACCGGGGCGCAGGCACGTCACGGCGCGATCCGCCTTGCCCCCGCCGGCCAGATTGATCGCGATGCTATGTGCCTCGGCAAGACTGCCGCGCATTGCCCACCGCTTGCCGTCT
>JANNCZ010000258.1:0-6193 GCA_031387185.1 Burkholderiales bacterium | reverse complement strand
GCGCACGATGGCACCACAGCAGGCGCGATGCAGGCCGCCAACAAGTTGCGCGATGAGTTTCTGGACTGCACCGGAGACGTCTCCAATGCGCGCTATCGCTTGCGTTTGATTGCGCAGAAGCATCTCTGGGATGAAGGTGTCCGCCTGGGCCGCATCATGCGCGGCAACGGTGAATTGGATGAAGACGGGGAAGAAAATTCCGGCGGTTCGAGCGGCAGCTACTTCGGCGGCAAATGGGGCGTGTATGTGCGTGCGCCCGATCTTTGGTTTGAGTGGATGAAGCGCTTCGGCAAAAAGTTTTCATCGTTGGGTGAATTGGCGACTATTCGTCGAGGCATCACTACCGGGAACGACAAGTATTTTTTTCCGATTGATAACAGCAAAGAATGCCTGAACAGAATCAGCGACCCCGGCCAATTTGAAGATGAATACGGTGTGCCACGTAAGCTGGTACGTGAAAACAAGGTCAAGCTGGTTCTCGCAGGCGAAGAACGCGGTCAACTGTGGCCCATCGAATCAAAGTATCTTGAACCGGAAGTTCATAGCTTGATGGAAGTAAAAGGTTATGTGGTGCGCCCGGAAGACTGCAACCGAATGATCTTGCTGTGTGCCGAACGTAAAGCAGCGCTGAAGGGCAGCTATCTGTCGAAATATATTCAGTGGTGTGAACGCCACAACGTTCACAAAGGCAGCACGATTGCGGCGCGAGCAAACAAAAACCGGGAGTGGTACGACCTGACGGGTCACCCGCGTGGCGTCGCATTTTGGCCCAAGTCCCAGCAATACAAACACGCGGTGCCGCTAAACCTTGCCCAACTTCAGGCCAACTGCAATCTTTACGACATCTTGCCGGGGGAGAAAACATCGGAAACGATCGTCGCGGTACTCAATTCAAGCTTGGCGGTGTTGGCCAAGTTTCAGTATGGCCGTCCAGTCGGAAATGAAGGGAATTTGAAGACCGAAATTGTTGACGTAAACATGATGCCCGTTCCGGATGTCCGGAGCGTGCCGAAGGCTATCGCTGACAAGCTCAATCATGCATTCTCGGAACTTCAGAAACGTGACGCCATGCAATTTCTCCCTGAACGGCGCATGCGGGAGATGGCGTTCGAGCGCTCTGGCAAAAAAGCGGAATTGAAAACGCTGAGCGGTCTGTGCGAGTTGGACATGCCGGACCGAAAAGCGCTTGACCATGCCGTGTTGGAACTGCTTGGCGTGAGCAGGAAGAGTGAGCGTGAAAAGATGCTCAGTGAGTTGTACGCCTATCTGAAAAGTTTTTTTGAGATAACGCGGCAAAAAGAAGAACGCGCAATCGTCAACAAAAACACGTCAAGACGGCGCGGCGCGGCTTCACCGCAAGAACTGGCACAGCAAGTGTTCGACGAATTGCGAAATCGCGCCCCGCTACTTCTGCGGCGCTACGATCCAGACTTCCTCACTCACGAAATGCTGTTCGACGCGCATGAAGTGCCTGCCGAAGGAGAGGCCAGCATCCGCGAGGATTTGATCAGCGGCTCACCGGTAGTTGAGTTCATGAAGGGCAGGCGGCAAACGGGGCTTAGCGCGGTTCGCACGAATTGCCAGGCGCAAATGCTCAAACTCCTGGCGGACAACGGTATGCGCGGCATCGTTCGCATCGCGCACGTCGAGGAGGAATGCCAAATGGTGCGCGACCAGTACACAAACTTTGTATGGCAACGCGATCAGATGATTGCGAGTCTGATCGGCGAATTGGTCTCAGATGATGATTTGGCGGGTAAGGTGCGCGAGTTTGTTCTCTCCATGGTTCTCCAAAATCGCTAATGATGTGACGCGGAAATCGTTGGTGGGAGCGGTTCTAGGAGGCAATGCCATCCGCTAGCCGCTCCTGGAGCCATTCTTCTGCCGGCGCGTAGTTTGATTTTGGTTCCACTTCAATTTACAGAGCACGTGCGCAATCCGCGGCATTGCTTTTTTGCCTGATTCGGGCTAACGTCCCACCCTGCTTGGGGGTCCTGTGGCCACATTGGCTGCGGGTGAGAAAAACCCTTTGAACCTGTACGGATAATGCCGAGGCAGGGAATGCGAAGTTTGATTGGCGAAGTTGGCACCCAGAATGCGCGTGGTTTGCATCCTGGTCGCAGCGCTCACCGCTAGATTCTTGCTTCACCGTCCCTGCGCTCGTGAACCTTCACTGGAGCGCAACATGAACGCCAATCCCAAATTCCTCGCCGCGACTGCCGAAGTCGATGGCGCTGCCATCAAGTCCTTGCCCAATTCGCGCAAGGTGTATGTCACCGGCAGCCGGCCCGACCTTCGCGTGCCGATGCGCGCAGTGACGCAGGCCGATACGCCGACCATGTTTGGCGGTGAGAGGAATCCCGACGTATTTGTGTACGACTGCTCGGGGCCGTATACCGATCCAAGCGCAACGATTGACATTCGTGCCGGCCTCACGCCGATTCGCAGCAAGTGGATCGAGGAGCGCAACGACACCGAACTGCTCAAGGGCCCGAGTTCGGCCTACGGCATCGAGCGTTTGAACGATGCCAAGCTGGCAGAATTGCGCTTCAACCTGAAACGCACGCCGCGCCGTGCCAAGGCCGGCGCCAATCTCAGTGGCAATGTCACGCAGATGCATTACGCACGCAAAGGCATCATCACGCCGGAGATGGAGTACATCTCGATTCGCGAGAACATGCATCGCGAGCATTACATCGAGTCGCTCAAACAAGGCGGCAAGACCGGCCAGAAGATGCTCGACATGATGCTGCGCCAGCACAAGGGCGAGTCGTTCGGCGCGTCGATTCCCGAACTGATGACGCCTGAGTTTGTGCGCTCCGAAGTGGCGCGCGGCCGCGCCATCATTCCGGCCAACATCAACCATCCGGAATCCGAGCCGATGATCATCGGCCGCAATTTCCTGATCAAGATCAACGCCAACATCGGCAACTCGGCCGTGTCCTCCGGCATCGGTGAGGAAGTCGAGAAAATGACCTGGTCGATCCGCTGGGGTGGCGACACGGTGATGGATCTGTCCACCGGCAAGCACATCCACGAAACGCGCGAGTGGATCGTGCGCAATTCTCCTGTGCCGATCGGCACCGTGCCGATCTACCAGGCGCTCGAAAAGGTCGACGGCAAGGCCGAAGACCTGACGTGGGAAATTTTCCGCGACACCCTGATCGAACAGGCCGAGCAGGGCGTCGATTACTTCACCATCCACGCCGGCGTGCTGTTGCGCTATGTGCCGCTCACCGCGAATCGCATGACCGGCATCGTCTCGCGCGGCGGCTCGATCATGGCCAAGTGGTGCTTGTCGCACCACAAGGAGAGCTTCCTCTACACGCACTTCGAAGACATCTGCGACATCATGAAGGCGTATGACGTGAGCTTCTCGCTCGGCGACGGCCTGCGCCCCGGCTCCGGCTATGACGCCAACGACGAAGCGCAGCTCGGCGAGTTGCGTACCCTCGGCGAGCTCACGCAAGTGGCGTGGAAGCACGACGTGCAGGTGATGATCGAAGGCCCCGGCCACGTGCCGATGCAGTTGATCAAGGAGAACATGGACATCCAGTTGAAGGAATGCCACGAGGCGCCGTTCTATACGCTCGGGCCGCTGACCACGGACATCGCCCCCGGCTACGACCACATCACCAGCGCCATCGGCGCGGCGCAGATCGGCTGGTACGGTACCGCGATGCTGTGCTACGTGACACCGAAGGAGCACCTCGGCCTGCCGAACAAGAAGGACGTGAAGGACGGCATCATGGCCTACAAGATCGCCGCGCATGCGGCAGATTTGGCCAAGGGCCATCCGGGCGCGCAGATTCGCGACAACGCGGTGTCAAAGGCGCGCTTCGAGTTCCGCTGGGACGACCAGTTCAACCTCGGCCTCGACCCCGATACCGCGAAAGATTTTCACGACGAGACACTACCGAAGGATTCGATGAAGGTGGCGCACTTCTGCTCGATGTGCGGGCCGCATTTTTGCTCGATGAAGATCACCCAGGACGTGCGCGAGTATGCCGACAAGATCGGCGCCGACAACGAGACTGCGCTCGCCAAGGGGATGCAGGAAAAGGCGATCGAGTTTGTGAAGAAGGGTGCGGAGATTTATCACCGCGCGTGATTTGAATGTGCCACAAGCCGAAGAAGCGCTCCCACCAAGGCTTGCAAGCGATGTGGCCGCAGAAGACGCTCCTGGAGCGGCTCTTCGACGAGGTGTGCCACGAGACCGCGACGCTGCCATCGAATGCGCGTTGGCGTCGCGTCGATTCTCACAGCCGCCGTGACCGGCGGCGATGCACCGCCGGCCTAGTCCTCCGGTGGTGCCGACTCCACTTCGGCATCAAACACCGCCTGCTCGCGGCTCAGTCGCGCGCGCGAAGGCCGGTCAAGCGGATGGCAGACGCGTGAAGTCAGACTCCACTTCGCTGCGTGTTCGAGCGCCTTCTTGACGGCGTCCGGGTCGCACATGAGGGCGAAAGGGTTGATGCTGTAGTTGAGCGTTTGCATGATGCATCTCCGGTGACGGTGAAAGCTGGCACGTTGCGGCATTCGCAGATCAGCGGGATCAGGGCCGCTTGCAACGCTTGATCTGCCGCCACAGAGCTTTGGGGACTTGGGCGCGAAGACTTTGGCGACGGTGCCAGTATCCGCCGTGATGCGCGCCCGCGCCAGCGGGAGGATGCGGATTCGCGTGTAGGAGTTTTACCTACATGCGCCAGCCCGCGCCGCATTTGCGGCACTCGACCACGAGCAATGGCGCCTCGCGCAGGGTTTTGGGCAGATCCGGTGCGTTGCGCGGCCCGGTGTGCAGCAGCGTAGAGCGCGGTTTCCGGCTGCAATGACTAGCCGGATCGCACGTCACCTGGCTACCGGTGGCGGCACGCCGCCACCGGCGGGTGCGGCCGCAGGTTTCACGTCAAAGCCGCCGCCCAGGGCAGTGATGAGATTGATGCTGGCCTGATACTGGCTGCCCTGCACCGTCAGCAGCGCGCGGCTGTTGGACAACGCCGCCGTCTGCGCTGTCACCACATTGAGATAGGTCGCCGTGCCGGCCTTGTACTGATTGAGCACATGAAACAGCGATTCTTCGGCCGCGCTCACCGCCTCTCTCTGAATGCCTGCTTCGGCGTCCAGTATGCGCAACGCGGCGAGACTGTCTTCGACGTTCTGAAACGCGGTGAGCACGGTCTGCCGGTAGGCCGCCGCACTCTGGTCGTGCAGGGCTTCGGCCAGTGCAATCTGGCTGCGCTTGGCACCGCCATCGAACAGGGTGAAGGCCAGCGCCGGGCCGATGGACCAGAAACGGTTGGGCAGCGTCAGCAGATTGGCCCAGGTGCTGTTGGTGGCGCGATAGCCTGCGGTGCCCGATAGCGTGAGGGCGGGAAACAAGGCCGCCGTCGCAACGCCGATTTGCGCATTGGCGGCCGCTGCGCGCCGCTCTGCTGCCGCAATATCGGGCCGGCGCTCCAGCAGGTCAGAGGGTGCAGTGAGTGGAATGGCGGGAAGTTTGGCCGTCAGCGCGGCCGCTGTCAAACTCAATTGCGCCGGCAGTTTGCCGGTGAGCACGGCGATGCTGTGTTCGAACTGCGCGCGTGCAATGCCGGCGTCAATGGCTTGCGCCTGGGTGGACTTGAGCTGGGTCAGGGCCTGCGTGACATCGGACTTGGCGGCGACGCCACCGGTGTAGCGGTTTTGCGTAAGGTCGAGCGCTTTTTTGTACTCGTCAGCCGAACGATTGAGCAGCCTGATCTGTTCGTCCAACAGACGCAGCGAAAAATAGGCCTGCGTCAACTGCGTCGTCATCGACAGCTTGGCCGATTCGACATCGGCCAGCGCTGCCTGTGCCGATGCGGTGTTCGCATCCACGGCACCGCCCAGACGGCCCCACAGATCGAGCTCCCAGTTGCTCACCGACACCGAGGCCGAGTCGGTGGTGGTGGGCGCAGGTGCCGCCACACCCGCGACCGCATTGCGCGCGCGCGTCTCGCCGGCACCGAGAGTGAACGCGGGGAAGTAAGCCGCGCGCGCTGACTGGATCAGCGCCTGCGCCTGCCGGTATTTGGCGTGCGCGAGCAAGATGTTCTGATTGTTGACGGTGACTTGCCCTGCGAGATCGTTCAACACCGCATCGCCAAACATTTCCCACCACGGGCCGCGTGGCAGATGGTCACGCGGTTCGGCGGCTTTCCACAGCTTGCCGTCG
>JANNCZ010000208.1:0-4046 GCA_031387185.1 Burkholderiales bacterium | reverse complement strand
AAGCACGATCGCGCAAATCACGTGGCGCGCTTCGCGTTGCTGCGAGCGATCTTCTGCGCCGGCGCGAATATTAATCCTTCGTCGATCAGCGCCTGCACAATGTCAGCTTGAAGTTTGTCGCGGCGGCGCTTTGCGGCGGGGCGTGAGGTGGCGTTTTTCACCATCCAGCGCTTGAATTCGATATAGGACTCGGGCGAGATCGTGCGCATTGTGGCCATGCGCCCGGTCGCTGAGATGACCACCTGTTCGAAGCGCGGTGCCTCGGTCAACACCGAAGCACGCTGCGCTCGCACCGGCCATAGATCGTCTTCGTCGCTCGAAAACCGGAAGGGATGCGGATCGTCCCCCTCGGGCATGCGCCGCAGAAAATCGACTTCGAAACCCTTGGCGTTGATGGCGGTTTCATTCTGCCCCGCTTTGCGCACAAACGTCGAGTCAGCCTGTTGCAATACTTTGAGCACTGACGAATCGAGCTTGCCGAGAGCAGAAACAAACTTAACGCGCTTGCGTGCGTCCCACAACCGGTCAACATCTTGTGTTGCGAGCGCGCTTTGCGCAATGCGTACGCCTGCCGCAGCCTCATAGGCATAGAGCGCGTGGGTGCCGACGACAGTGAAGTGTTCGGCCAGCCCGGCGTTCTCGATGGTCTGCAGCAGCGTGACGGCGATGGACGGAACGCGTCCGGCCTTGAGCGCTTTGTTCAGGCGCTCGGCATCCTTCAGCGCCAGCTTGATCGATGCCAACCTGGCCTCGATTTTGGTTTTGCGCGAGGTGAATTCCTCGTAAATGCGCTCGGTCTGCGGTGCGCGTGGCCCGATGCGCTCTTGCCGGTTGTCGGGTTGGGTCTTGACCAGATACTCGTAGCCGGCCTGCTTTTTCCAGTACATGCCGCCTGAGTAGGCGCGCGCCTGGATACGCACTCGCGTGTACTCAGCGAACACCGTGAGCGAGTCAATAGTCTGCCGCGCGGCGTTGTCAGAAACAGGGAGGTAATCCATTGGCCGTATATTTTACATAAATTAAATGTATACGGCCAATCCTTAAGGGCCTGTGCATAAGTTCCCGCATTGTGTGCGCGCCGGCCCCATAGACAAGGGTAACCGGCGTGGCGTGGCCCAAAGGCCCGGAACGTTCGACGATTGGGTGCAGAGCGGACGCGATGCACCGTCCGAGTGCCGGCACGAGGCTACGGCAGGATGAGGGCTTGGTGCCAGTGTTCTATTGATTCAGTGACTTGCCGCAGCGGTGCGCGCTTGTCGCAGATTGGCATGGCAATTGCTGGACTCTACCTTGTATACATGATGGTGCGCTAACGCGTGTCAACCGCCAGTCAGCCGTCCGTGAACCCCTCGACCACTCTTCTGATCACCGGCTTGCTCGGCCGCTACCGCGCCGGGTCGCTCGAAGCGGCCGCGTTGCTGCAAGAGGTTCGCACGCGCGCGGCAGCAAACCCCGGCGACACGGCGTGGATTCTGCGCTTCGACGCCGCCACGGTCGATGCGCAGTTGCGCGACCTGTCTGCACGCTTTGAAGCAGCCGGCCGCGACTGGCCGCGCTTCCCGCTCTACGGCATCCCCTTCGCGATCAAGGACAACATCGACTTTGCCGGCCAGCCGACCACCGCAGCCTGCCTCGAGTTTGCCTACACGCCAACGCACCACGCCACTGCGGTGCAGCGCCTGCTCGATGCCGGTGCCATCTGCATCGGCAAGACCAACCTCGACCAGTTCGCCACCGGCTTGAACGGCACGCGCTCGCCCTACGGCGCAGTGCCCAACAGTTTCAACCCCGCCTACGTCTCAGGCGGATCAAGCGCCGGTTCGGCCACCGTGGTGGCGCGTGGCCTTGTCAGTTTTTCGCTCGGCACCGACACGGCGGGCTCGGGCCGGGTGCCGGCCGGGTTCAACAACATCGTTGGCCTCAAACCGACCAAGGGGGCGCTGTCAACCCACGGCGTGGTGCCGGCCTGCCGCTCGCTCGATTGTGTGTCGATCTTTGCGCTCACTTGCGACGACGCACGCGCGGTGTATGAGGCCGCCGCAGGCTATGACGCGGCGGACATTTACTCGCGCCAGCCGGTTGCGCAATGCGCCGCGCTGCCAGCGGCACTGCGCATCGGCGTGCCGGCGCAGCCCGAATTTTGTGGCGATGCTGAAACCGAAAAAGTGTTCGACGCCGCTGTCGCGCGCGCGGTTGGACTCGGGGCTACCGTCACACAGTTTGACCTTGCGCCCTTTCTTGAAGTGGCGCGCCTGCTCTACGACGGCCCCTGGGTCGCTGAGCGCTACGCCGCCATCGACACCTTGTTTGAAGCGCACCCCGAAGTGATTCACCCGGTAGTGCGCACAGTGATTGCCAAAGCCAAACAGTTCGACGCGGTCGCTGCGTTCAAGGCCGCGTACCGGCTCGAGGAATTGCGCCGCGCGACCGAACCGGTGTGGCGCGACATCGACGTGATGCTGGTACCGACCTCGCCCACCATCTACACCATCGCGCAGATGCTGGACGACCCGGTGCAGAAGAACAGCGACTTCGGCGTCTATACCAACTTTGTCAACCTGCTTGACTACGCGGCGCTTGCAGTGCCCGCCGCGATGCGCGGCGACGGCCTGCCCAGTGGCGTGACCCTGATTGCACCGGCGTGGAGTGATCGCGCGCTGTGTGCCTACGGCGCGCGCTGGCAGGCTGACACGCAATTGCCGCTGGGGGCGACCGCTGCGCCATTTCCTGTCGATGACCCTGTGAGCCGCTTCCACAGCCATTCTTCAGGCAGTGCCGCGAAGAATGGCTCACAGAGCCAATCTCCACGGCCTCCTGTGGCCAGTGGCTTGATACGCGTGGCCGTGGTGGGCGCGCATTTGACCGGCATGCCGCTCAATCATCAGCTCACTACACGTGGTGCACGCCTGGTAGCCGCAGTGCAGTCCTCGCCCAACTACCGGCTCTATGCCTTGCCCGGCACCGTGCCACCCAAGCCTGGCCTCGCACGCGTCATTGCGGATGCAGCGCGCGCCGATACAGGCACCGGTACAGGCACCGGTACAGCCACTGGCACGGCGATTGCAATGGAACTGTGGGACATGCCGCTCAACCGCTTTGGCGAATTCGTCGCGGATGTGTCCGCGCCCCTCGGCATCGGCAATGTCGAGCTCGAGGGCGGTGCATGGGTCAAGGGTTTCATTTGCGAGCCCTGCGGGATTGAGGGCGCACAAGACATATCGGCATTTGGCGGCTGGAAAAATTTTCTCGCAAGCAAGACGACAGGATGAACGGTTTTTCTCTCAAGGCAATTCTTTTCCGGAGGTCAGCATGAAGCGTCGTGATTTTTTGCAAACCAGCACCGCAGCCGCAGTCTCTTCAACCTTCGCAGCCGGTGTTCCGCTCGAAGCGTTTGCACAGGCCCGCCCCAAGGATGTGCTGGTCGCCGCCAACGAATTCGGCCCCAACTCGCTCGACATCCATACCCTTGGCGCCAATCGTCCGAGCTATGCGGTGTCGTGGATGTGTTACGACCGCCTCATGACCTTCGGCAAAAAGACCCTGCCCGACGGCCAGGTGATGTACGACTACACCAAGCTCGAGCCCGAGCTCGCCGAGTCCTGGGCGATTGCCAAGGACGGCAACTCGGTGACATTCAAACTGCGCAAAAACGCCAAGTTCCACGACGGCACGCCGGTTACCGCCAAAGACGTCAAGTGGTCGTTCGACCGCGCCGTGACCGTCGGCGGCTTCCCGACCTTCCAGATGAAGGCCGGTTCGCTCGAAGACCCCAAGCAGTTTGTGGTGGTCGATGACCACACTTTCCGTGTCGACTTTTTGCGCCGCGACAAGCTCGCGATGAACGACATGGCGGTGCCGGTGCCGTCGATCTTCAATTCCGAACTGGTGAAGAAGAATGCCACGGCTGCCGACCCATGGGGCCTCGCCTGGACGCGCAACAACACCGCCGGCGGGGGGGCATTCAAGGTCGAGTCGTGGAAGCCCGGCCAGGAAATCATTTACGCGCGCTATGACGACTGGAAATCTGGCCCGCTGCCCAAACTCAA
>JANNCZ010000203.1:0-2869 GCA_031387185.1 Burkholderiales bacterium | reverse complement strand
GGTGCTGGCCGGCATGGTGGCCGCGCCCCTGTCGTCGGTGTATCCGGGCATGGGCAACACGGTGCTGATCATCTGCTTCGTGGTGGTGGTGATCGGCGGCATTGGCTCGATTCGCGGTGCGCTGGTCGCCTCGCTCCTGATAGGCGTGGTCGACACCTTCGGCAAGGTGCTGCTGCCGCAGGCGGCCGGCGTGCTGGTCTATGTGCTGATGGCGCTGATCCTGCTGTGGAAGCCCGACGGCTTGTTCAAGGCTGGTTGACCAATGCATGGATGAACGGATGGATCGATGACATGACTTCTTCCAAAGCCCTATTCGTGGTACCCGCGTTCGCGCTGCTGGCCCTGTTTCCCCTGGCAAGCGGCCAGTACGGTGTGGACCTGGTCACCAAGATCATGATCTACGCGGTGTTCGCCCTGAGTCTTGAACTGCTGGTCGGCAGCACCGGGCTGATCTGCTTCGGTCAGGCGGCCTTCTTCGGCATCGGCGCCTATGCCACCGTGTTGCTCACACTGCGGCAGGCGGCGACGGTGCGCCCGGATTGTGGTGGCTGCTGCCGGCCGCGATGCTTGCTGCCGGCCTGTATGCGCTGGGGGTCGGCGCGCTGTCACTGCGCACCAAGGGTGTGTACTTCATCATGGTCACGCTGGCGTTTGCGCAAATGGCCTACTACATCGTGCATGACACGCCGCTCGGCGGTGGTACCGACGGCATTTATCTGTCCGGCAAACCGGCACTAGGCGCTTTGCTCAACCTCGACAAGCCGCTGGTGTTGTACGGTTTCACGCTGGCCTGCCTGATTGCGGTGTTCGGGTTTCTCGCGGTACTGCTGCGCTCGCGCTTCGGCCGTGCGCTGGCCGGCATCCGCGTCAACGAGCAGCGCATGCGCGCCACCGGTTTCTCGACCTATCCCTACAAACTCGCGGCCTTCGTGATCTCCGGCGCGCTGGCCGGTCTGGCCGGATTTTTGTTCGCAGTCAAGGATGGTTTCGTCAATCCCGAACTGATGAGCTGGCACTTCTCGGGTGCGGTGCTGATCATGATCATCCTCGGCGGCCTTGGCCATTTGCGCGGGGCATTGATCGGCGCGTTCGCGTTTGCGCTGTTGCAGGAATTTTTCAAGTCGGAGGCGATCTTCGGCGCCTTCGCCAAGCACTGGCATCTCGGATTGGGACTGACCATCATCGCCAGCGTGGCCCTGCTGCCGCGCGGTCTGGTTGGCGTGCCGGCGCAATGGCGCGAGCGCCTCACCGGACGCAAGGCGCAAGGCAGTGCGAGGGAGAATGCAAATGAGCAAGCCTGATGCAGTGTCCTGCGCCGCGGTGGAATCAGCGGCGTCATCCGAAGTATTACTGCGGGGCCACGCCATCACGCGCCGCTGGGGCGGTCTGGTGGCGGTGGACCGCGCCTCGCTCGAACTCAGCCGCGGCACCGTGCATGCCGTGATCGGCACCAACGGCGCCGGCAAATCGACACTGATCAATATCCTGTCGGGCGAGATTCCGCCCTCGGACGGCCGCGTCGAATTGCTCGGCAGCGACGTGACCGCGTGGACCCAGCCGCGCCGCGCACGCGCGGGCCTCGGCCGCAGTTATCAGCGCAACACCATTTACCCCGAGTTCAGCGTGTTTGAAAACTGCCGCCTTGCGGCGCAGGCGCGCACCCAGAAACCCTGGCAGTGGTGGCAGAGCGCACAGGCCTGCGCAGCGAGCACGGCGGCGGCGCGCGCGGCTGCCTCACGCGCGGGTCTCGATGCGCTGCTGGAGCGCAGCGCCGGCCTGCTCTCACACGGCCAGAAGCGCCAGCTTGAAATCGCCATGTGCCTCGCGACCAACCCGCAGGTGCTGCTGCTCGATGAGCCTCTGGCCGGCATGGGCGCGGAAGAAACCGAACGCATGCTGGGCCTGTTGGCTGAACTCAAAAACGGCCACGCGATTTTGCTGGTCGAACACGACATGGACGCGGTGTTCCGCATCGCCGATTGCATCACCGTGATGGTGAACGGCGCGGTGATCGCGACCGGCACGCCGGAGCGGATCCGCAACAGCGCCGAAGTGCAGGCCGCCTATCTGGGAGGCCATTGAGATGGCGAACCGGGATATGACAAACGCGGGAATGGCGAACAACATGGTGAACACTGAGTGGATCGTTGACGCGCACGGCCTGCATGCCTGGTATGGCTCAAGTCACGTGTTGCACGGCATCGCCCTGCAAATCGGCCGCGGTGAAACGGTGGGCCTGCTCGGGCGCAATGGCATGGGCAAGAGCACGCTGATCCGCACCCTGCTTGGCCATGTGGCGCAACGCGACGGCCACATTGGCCTGTTCGGGCAAGACATGTCGAAGGCACGGCCGCATGAGGTCGCGCGACTCGGCGTCGCCTATGTGCCCGAAGGTCGCGGCGTGTTCCCCAACCTCTCGGTGCGCGAGAACCTCATCATGGCGTCCCGGACGGGACGTGACGGGCGCAACGATTGGACTTACGAGCGTGTGCTCGACACCTTCCCGCGCCTCAAAGAGCGCTTAACTAATCAGGGCGCGCAACTTTCGGGAGGCGAGCAGCAGATGCTGTCGATCGGCCGCGCCCTGATGACCCACCCCGAACTGATCATCCTCGACGAAGCCACCGAGGGTCTCGCGCCGCTGATCGTGCTCGAAATCTGGAACGTGATCGCGGCGATTCGCGCCAGCGGCATCGCCACCCTGATCGTGGATCGCGACTACCGCAAGGTGCTGGCGCGCGCGGATCGCGCCGTGGTGCTGCAAAAAGGCACCGTGGTGTTAAGCGGCGCTGCGCAGGAACTCGCAGCCAGCACGGAATTGGCTTCATACTTGGGCGTATAAAGCGCCACCCCGACAGCGCCACCTCAC
>JANNCZ010000156.1:0-5147 GCA_031387185.1 Burkholderiales bacterium | reverse complement strand
CAGAGACGCGAATCTGGCCGAGAGCTGAAAGCCTGGATTGCCGTGATCGAGATCCGCCCGGAGGGCCGCAGTGATGCGGCCCGCCACCCCACCGTCATTGCGCCGCGCCGATAGGCACGGCGAAGCGCAATGCGGGGCGGCACCCGGCAGAGGCTTTGGCGTGTACCGCACACCATCCTGCGAATCCTTTCAATTTCGCCCAGAGCACTTGGGTGTGGCCGTAGCTCAATTGGCAGAGCTTCGGGATGTGACCCCGGCGGTTGTGGGTTCAAACCCCACCGGTCACCCCCAAGTGTTTTGTCCAAATCGCAATGACAAACCACGCTTCGTTAGCTCAGTGGAAGAGCGTCCGCCTGTCGAGCGGAATGTCAGCGGTTCAATCCCGCTACGAAGCGCCACAGTGTCCAGCAACCACTTCACCCGAGCAAGGTTCAGTAGCTCAGTGGCAGAGCGCCCGGCTCATAACCGGAGGCGCGATGGTTCGATCCCATCCTGAACTACCAATCCCTTTTGCCGTGTAGCTCAGCGGGAGAGCAGGCGGTCGATAACCGCCAGGTCGTCCGTTCGATCCGGACCACGGCAACCAGTTGTTCAATTCATGCGCCCGTGGCGGAACCGGGATACGCGCGAGTCTCAGAAACTCGTGCCCATAGTGGCGTGCAGGTTCGACCCCTGCCGGGCGCACCATTTTTACAAAGCAGGCCCAAGTGGCGAAACGCAGACGCAGCGGGCTTAAGACCCGCCGCCGCAAGGCATGCCGGTTCAAGCCCGGCCTTGGGCACCATTCATCAACCCGGAGAGGAGGTCATCACATGGACATCAAGGAAATAGTCAGGGACAACATCGTCCGCTTCGTCAGGTACCGCCGCGACATCCCTTACTACGCCGTCGCAGTGCCGTCCGAACGCACCGACTATGTTTTCCCGGTACCGCTCGACGACATCGGCGACGCCACACTGTTCGCAACCGACAAGGCGCTGGTGTTCATGCGCTACATCCGCCGTGCGCTGCAGGACGGCACCTTCGTCAAGGCCGGCACCGAAAGCTGAAACAACGCGGGCGTAACTCAGCGGATCAGAGTACCCGACTTTTAACCGGGGAGTCGATGGGTTCGAATCCCTCCGCCCGCACCAGTTTCATGGATGGGCCCTTAGCTCAGCTGGAAGAGCGCCTGCCTTACAAGCAGGATGTCGGCGGTTCGAACCCGTCAGGGCCTACCAATTTCTCTCCGTAGCTCAGTGGATCGAGAGCGCCAGATTACGAACCTGGAGGCCGCACGTTCAAATCGTGCCGGAGAGGCCAACATCGCGAGAGCATTGCAACCAACAGGTTGACACAATTGATTCACAAGTGCACGCTTCAGATCAACTGTTGATTTTCCCATTGTGACCTTGTGGTGCGTTGAAAACACTGCGTCGGTTGCGTATGTCACACCAAAATGACGAGGAGCTTATGACTCAAAAAAGTACGACGATTGTCGATCTCATTCATGAGGGCTATAGGAAGGGCAAATCCAATCTAGCCACGTCATCCCTTGATTGGATGGCTAGATCAATGCTGGAAAAAGCAAAGATCGCCAAGCACATAGATCGCGCAAAAGTATTGCGTACTCTCGTCGATCAGTCGTTTGCAAAGAGCGGGAAAGGAGAGTTTGATCGAAAAGCGGGTCATGAGCTATTTTCGCTTCTCTCAGAATGTTTCGATGTGCTCATCGATGACCTAATCATTGCTTCCGCATTTGAACTCTATGCAAAACGGATGCTTTTGAGTCAGGGATATTGCGTGCATGACATATCTTTGCCCGAGAACCTCAGGCTTGCACAGCGAGGAAAAAAAGGTCAAGGAGGCGCTCCAGTTCACGTAAATACCATTAAGGCCACTGAGACCAAGGGGACAGCGGTGGGATTTGGAGAAACCACGCTGAGTCTGTCGATTCTTATGAGTAAACCATATGCCAATCGCCTGAACTTACCTGCAGATGCAATGCGCGGACTCGCGGAAGTTCGGGAGCGAAGGAATTTGGTTCACTTTCACACGCACTTGACATGGAACGTGACAAGTGACCTCTTGGCTTTGGTTGAGTACTTGGATAAGGCAATTCCTACCTGCGATGTGCTTAGGAAGCGCGGGCGGCGCAACCTGAAGGCCAAGACAGACTCGAGTCAATGATTGGGGTTGCGTCACACATATGCTCGTGCAAATGCGCAAGGCTTTGCCGTTACGGCAACAGATCAATAGGTCAAGCAGCGCAACATAGCTTAAAGGGCGGGTTGGCAGAGAGGTTGATTGCACCGGTTTGCTATACCGGCGGCCCTTCAATGGGCCGCGTGCGTTCGAATCGCACACCCGCCGCCAAACCACATCGCCTCCGTAGCTCAGTTGGCAGAGCACTCGCCTTGTAAGCGAGAGGTCGCCGGTTCAATTCCGGGCCGGGGGCGCCAATTGATTCGTGAGCCAGTTTTTTCAGGCTTTTTCAGATTGCCAAATATAACCATCTAGGTTAGTATCCGTAAATGGGAAAAGGCACGCCGCATTGCAAGCTGTCAGTAGTCAAGACGCTTGTCAGGGCGGGCAAAGTGCGCACCACCACCAGTGCAGTGATCGATGCGCGCTTGCTTGGCTTCGACCGCGCAGGCATGATCGAATTGGTATTGGCGCTTGCCCCCGGCGATTTTTACAAGAGCATGACGACCTTCGCCGATCACACTATATGGCAAGACGTGTACCGCCCGCAGACGCCGGCTGGCGATGTGTATCTGAAGTTGACGGTGATCGAACATGTGCTGATCGTATCGTTCAAGGAGCTATGAAAATGAAATGCCCTGCTTGCGGCGCAGCCAAACTGGTTCATGCAACCCGCGACATTCCTTACACCTACAAGGGTGAGTCCACCACGATTCGCCGCGTGACCGGCGAGTTTTGCCCGGCCTGCGCGGAGGCGGTCCTCGACGCAGCACAGGCGGATCGCTTTGGCGCAGCGGTTGGCGCATTTAACAAACAGGTCAATGCCGCAATGGTTGATCCAGGGTTCATCACCGGTGTGCGCAAGAAGCTTGCGCTTGGTCAGCGTGAAGCGGCCGAAATTTTCGGCGGTGGCGTCAACGCGTTTTCACGCTACGAGAATGGCAAAACCAGGCCGCCTCTGGCGCTGGTCAAGTTGTTCAAGTTGCTGGACCGGCACCCGGATCTGCTGCGCGAGGTCAGGGCGGCGTAAGCCGTTCCGCCTGCGCCTGCGTTGGCAACCGGCCGCGCGCTCACCTGAGAGCACTCGCCTTGTAAGCGAGAGGCCGCCGGTTCCGCATTTTCAATACGCCGGGCTGGATGCACCATTTGTCGAAGCGACAAGTTGAGGAAGGGCGGCGCAACTCTGCCGCGTGATTCGCCTGGCGCGTTGCCGAGGGAAATACGGCCAACATCCGCTCCCACCAAGGCTTTCCGGCCTATGCCTTGGTTGCGCCAACCATCCGGAAGGTGGCGCTGCAACGCGCGATCAAGCGCTCTTTGCCCTCATGGACGGCGATCACGTGGCCTTCGGTGAAGGCGAGCGTGCGTCCCGCCTTGAGTACCACCGGACGCACTTCAAGCCACTCACCGATGCGCGCGCTGTCGGCAAAATCGAGCGAGAGGTTGACCGTCACCGCGCTCGCGGGCGGCTCCGGTAGCGTCTTGCGCGCCGACGCGACTGCAGAGTGGCCCATCGCGTTATCAGCCAGTGCCGAGATCAGGCCGCCGTGTGCGAAGCCGCGCGCGTTGCAGTGCGCCTCGCGCACGATGACACCCAGTTGCAGCACGCGCTCATCCACCAGCCGCGAGAGGATCGGCTCCCAAGGCGTGGTCAGTGGGCTGGAGCGGGAGTGCTGCGCGAAACCATCTGGCGGTGCTTGCGTCGTCATCGATATTTCCTCACGGAAGGGGGAAGCCGTGTGCATGCCAGTCTAACAAGACTGCGATGGGCACATGGCTGGCAACGCAGGCAGTTCCGCCAAGAATCAACAATCATCCGCCCGTAGCTCAGTGGAATCAGAGCAGCGGTCTTCTACACCGAAGGTCGAAGGTTCGAACCCTTCCGGGCGGGCCACGCGTTTTTAAACACACTCACCTTTACACTCAACAACAAGGAGCAGGGCTCCCGGCGCACGCACCAGGAATCCAAAACACATCATGCGAGAAATCAAAATGTGGACCAACGGCGTGCCGGTCGAAGCCGAAGCGATGCAGCAATTGCGCAACATCGCGTCGCTTCCCATCCTTGCCGGTCACGTCGCGGTAATGCCCGACGTGCATCTGGGCAAAGGCGCGACCGTGGGTTCGGTGATTCCGACGCGCGCTGCGATCATTCCCGCAGCAGTGGGCGTGGATATCGGCTGCGGCATGCTGGCAGCGAAGACTTCGCTGCGTGCGGAAGACCTGCCAGAGTCGTTGTCGGCGTTGCGCCGCGATATTGAACGCGCGATTCCGGTGGGCTTTGGCGAGCATCGCGATGCCGTGCCGACTGCGCAGGACGGCGTCGCAGGCATCGCGTTGAACGAACGCGTGAAGCAACTGCACGCACGCCATGCCGCACTCGCCATCGTTGCGCGTCTGCGTGCCGGCGACAAGCAGAAGCCCTGGAAGCAGGCCGGCAGCCTCGGCGGCGGCAACCACTTCATCGAAGTGTGTCTCGATACCATCGGTAACGTATGGATCATGCTGCACTCGGGTTCGCGCGGCATCGGCAACCAGATCGGTACACTCGCAATCAGCGAAGCGCGCGAAGTGGCGGTGAAGCTTGATCGTCACCTCCCCGACAAAGACCTCGCGTGGTTCGACGAAGGCACTGCGCCCTTCGACGACTACGTGGCCGGTCTGCGCTGGGCGCAAGACTACGCGGCCTACAACCGTGACCTGATGCTGCATTTGCTCAAAGCGGTCATGGCCAAGCACTTTGGCGCGCGCTTTGGCATCGTCGATGAAGTCGTGAACTGCCATCACAACTACGCCACCGTCGAGGAGCATTTCGGCGCAGCGGTGTGGCTGACCCGCAAGGGCGCGGTGTCGGCGCGTGCCGGTGAACTCGGCATCATCCCCGGCAGCATGGGGGCGAAGAGCTTCATCGTGCGCGGGCGCGGTCATGCCGATGCCTACTGCTCGTGCAGCCACGGTGCGGG
>JANNCZ010000155.1:0-4632 GCA_031387185.1 Burkholderiales bacterium | reverse complement strand
TGGATCATGGACGACAACCGCCACATCAAGATCACCGCCGGCGCCGACATCCCGATCGGCCACAAGATCGCGCTCAAGGACATGAAGGCGGGTGAGACCGTCATCAAGTACGGCGTTGATATCGGCAAGGTCGTCAAAGACATCAAGCAGGGCGAGCATGCCCACGTTCACAACATCAAGACAAAACGGTGGTAATCAAGATGATCAACAAGAACACAAGCTTCATGGGCTACCGCCGCGAGAACCAGCGCGTCGGTGTGCGCAACCACGTCATCATTCTGCCGGTCGATGACCTTTCCAACGCGGCGTGCGAAGCGGTCGCCCACAACATCAAGGGCACGCTGGCGATTCCGCACCCCTATGGCCGCCTGCAGTTCGGCGCCGACCTTGACCTGCACTTCCGCACCCTGATTGGCACTGGCTCCAACCCCAATGTTGCTGCGGTAGTGGTGATCGGCATTGAAGACGCCTGGACCAAAAAAATCGTCGACGCCATCGCCACCACCGGCAAGCCCGTGGTCGGCTTCGGCATCGAAGGCTATGGCGATCACGAGACCATCAAGCGTGCGTCCAAAATGGCCAAGGAATACGTGCAGTGGGCCAGCGAAATTCAACGCGTCGAATGCCCGATCCACGAGCTATGGGTCTCGACCAAGTGCGGCGAATCGGACACCACCTCGGGCTGCGGTGCCAACCCGACCGTGGGCGCAGCGTTCGACAAGCTGCACCCGCTTGGCAACTATCTGTGCTTCGGCGAAACCTCGGAGATCACCGGTGGTGAATCAATCGTGGCGGCACGCTGCGCCAACGACAAGGTGCGTGACCAGTTCATGTTCATGTTCAACCGCTATCAAGACCTGATCAACCGCCACAAGACCAGCGACCTCTCCGACAGCCAGCCGACCAAGGGCAACATTGCCGGGGGCCTGACCACCATTGAAGAAAAGGCGCTCGGCAACATCCAGAAGATCGGCAAAAAGTGCACGGTCGATGGCGTGATCGACAAGGCCGAAATGCCGACGCATCCGGGTTTGTGGTTTATGGATTCCTCCAGTGCCGCAGCCGAAATGGTGACCCTGTGCGCAGCTTCCGGTTTCGCCGTGCATTTCTTCCCCACCGGCCAGGGCAACGTGATCGGCAATCCAATTTTGCCGGTCATCAAGATTTGCGCCAACCCGCGCACCGTGCGCCTGATGCCCGAGCATATGGATGTGGATACCTCGGCATTGCTGCAGTCCGAGCTGACCCTCGAAGGCGCGGGCGACAAGTTGCTCGAATGCATGATGCGCACCGCCAACGGCCGCCTCACCGCTGCCGAGGCGCTGGGGCATCGCGAGTTTGTGTTGACGCGGCTTTACGAATCGGCATAGGGCCGGAGAAGCGTTCCCACCAAGGGTTTTGGTCTACATACTGCCAGAACCCTTGGCGCACAAGGCTTATAGGCCAGTCATGCCTCCAAAATCTCATTCTCTTGAGGACTTGCAAGTCCTCGCACAACGTGCGCTGGCGCATGCCGGTGCCAGTGCGACGATGGCGGCGAGCACCGCCAAGGCGCTGGTGGCAGCCGAGGCGCAAGGCTTGGCTTCGCATGGCCTGTCGCGCGTATCGCAATACGCCGGTTTCTTGAAGAATGGCCGGGCTGACGGCAAGGCCGTCGCGGCGGTAGCACGCGCCAAAGGCGGCGCGGTGCTGGTGGATGCCAAGGACGGGTTGGCGTTCCCGGCATGTGACCTCGCCGTGCAGGAAGCCGTGGCGCGCGCGCGTGAACACGGCGTGGCCTTTGCCGGCGTGACCAACAGCCATCATTTCGGCGTCGCGGCCTATCACTTGGAAACCGTTGCTGCGAGCGGTTTTACGGGCATTGCCATGGGCAACTCACCGGCTGCGATGCCGATGCCGGGTGGCAAACGCGCGCTGTTTGGAACCAACCCGATTGCGGCAGTGTTCCCGCGCAAGCATGGCGCACCGCTGTCGATTGACCTTTCACTCTCCGAAGTCGCGCGCGGCAAGATCATGATCGCAGCGCAAATGGGCGAGGTCATTCCGCTCGGTTGGGCGCTCGACAAGCACGGCAAGCCGACGACCGATGCCAGGGCAGCACTCGAAGGCATGATGGTGCCGGCGGGTGGCAGCAAAGGTGCGATGCTGGCCCTGATGGTCGAGCTGCTGGTCGTCGCGCTCACCGGCGCGCAATTCGGCTTTGAAGCCGATTCATTTTTTGTCGCCGAGGGCAACCGCCCCAGGCTCGGCCAGGCCTTCATCGTGATCGACCCGAATGCACTGGCCGGCAACGATGCGTATTACGAGCGTGTCGAAACCCTGCTCACGGTGATGCTGGCTGATGAGGATGTGCGGATTCCCGGCTACCGGCGCAATGAACTCACCGCCAAGGCCAAGGCAAACGGCCTGACGATTCCCGACGCGCTGCTGGCACAGTTGCACACCTTGGCGGCGGGCTAACCACCATGAACGCGCGCACCGCCATCAGTTTCGCTACCTTGCTCGTCGTAGCGGCGCTTTGGACTCTGTTCACCTCGGCCACCGGCTGGGTTGGTTCGGCGCGCTTTCCCAACCCGGTCGAGTTCGGCGTGGCGGTCAAGCAGATTGCGCTGACCGGTTATGCCGACGCGCGCATCCATCAGCACGTGCTACAAAGCTTCAAGCTGGTGCTGATGGGCTTCGCCGTCGCCGTTTCGGTAGGCGTGCCGCTCGGCTTATTGATGGGCTGGAACCGGCGCGCCGAAGCACTGCTCAATCCGATCTTCCTGATCATTCGCCCGATCCCGCCGCTGGCGTGGATTCCGCTTGCCATCGTCTGGCTGGGCTTGGGCGATGCCGCCAAGATCATGGTGATCTTTTTTGCCGCGTTTGTGCCGTCGGTGATCAACACCTATGCCGGTATCCGCAACATCGAGCCCTTCCTGATCGAAGCGGCGCGCATGCTTGGCGTGCGCGGCCCGCGCTTTGTGTTTGAAGTGCTGGTGCCGGCCGCATCGCCGCTGATCTTTACCGGTTTGCGTTTGTCGCTGCAGGCCTCCTGGACCACGCTGGTAGCGGCCGAATTGGTCGGCGCGCTGCTTGGTTTGGGCCAGGTGCTCAATGCGGCGGCGCAGGATTTGTTCCCCGCGATGATTTTGACCGGCATGGTGTTCGTCGCGCTCTCGGGTGCCACGTCGAGCTGGCTGCTCGGCAAGGTCGAACAACGCGTGATGCGCTGGAGGACGGCATGAGTCAAACGGCCTCCACGAGTTCCAAGGCGTCTGGTGCGGCCAACGTCTTGGATGCGGCCAAGCCCGCGGGCGCAGCCAAGGCAATGAACGCACGCACGCCACTGGACAGCGGCACCCGCTGGCGCCTGCACCTGACCGGCCTGGCGGCGTTTCTCGCGCTGTGGTGGGCGGTGGCTGCTGCGGGCCTGATGCCCAAGGCCTTCATGCCCAGCCCGTTTGATGTGGCGCTGCAATTTGTGAAGCTCACCCAAGACCCGTTTGCCGGCTACACCTTGCAAACCCACATGCTCTCCAGCATCGGGCGCTACCTGATGGGCTTCGGGCTGGCGGTCGCGATCGGGCTGCCGCTGGGCCTCTTGATGGGCTGGTTTCGCACCCTTGATGCGATTGTCACGCCGCTGTTTGAAGCCTTGCGCTATGTCGCGCCGATTGCCTGGGTGCCGTTTGCGGCGCTGTGGTTCGGCACCGGGATTGGCGGGCCGACCATGATCATCTTTGCCGGCGCGTTTCCGCCCTGCGTGGTCAATGCTTACCGCGGCGCAAAACAGGTCGAACCCTATCTGATTGAAGCCGCGCGCATGCTGGGCGTATCGAGCACGCGCATGATCACCCAGGTGTTGCTGCCGGCCGCGGTGCCATCGATCATCGCCGGGGTGCGCGTGAGCGCGGGCCTCGGCTGGCAATCGCTGGTGGGTGCGGAGCTGATCGTGGCGTCCAGCGGCGTCGGCTATTTGATGGTCAAGGGGCAGAGCAGCATCAGCACCGCCATCGTCATGAGCGGCATGATCGCGATTGGCGTGGTCGGGCTGTTGATCGACATCGGCATTCGCCAGATTGAAGCTGCCGTCAACCGCAAACGGGGCAGGACAGCATGAGTGACATCGTTTTTACCAATGTGGCGCGCAATTTCACCCGTGATGGCCAGGAATTTCCGGCGCTCAAAGACATCAACCTCACGGTGCGCGACAAGGAGTTCGTCGCCATCGTCGGGCCCTCGGGGTGCGGCAAGACCACCTGCATGCGCATGGCGGCGGGGCTGGAGTTTCCGTCGAGCGGCACGGTGGCGGTGGGCGGCAAGGTTGTCATCGCGCCGGGGCCGGACCGCGCCGTGGTGTTTCAACAATTTGCATTGTTCCCCTGGAAGTCTGTGACCGAGAACATCGGCTTTGGCCTGGTCGCCAACGGCGTGATGGAGATGGATCGCACGCGCCGCGTGGCCGATGTGATCAAGCTGATGAACCTCGGTGGCTACGAGAGCGCGTTTCCGCACCAATTGTCTGGCGGCATGCAGCAACGCGTCGCGATTGCGCGCGCCTATGTGCTTGACCCGCAGGTGCTGCTGATGGACGAGCCGTTCGGCGCGCTCGACGCGCAAACCCGCGTGGTGATGCAGGAGGAGCTA
>JANNCZ010000149.1:0-1760 GCA_031387185.1 Burkholderiales bacterium | reverse complement strand
TGCTTGACGAAGTCGGCGGCAATCGCCTTGGTGAGGCCAATCACGGCGGCCTTGCTGGCGCCATACACAAAACGGAATGGCAGACCCTTGATGGAGGAGGCAATCGACGCGATGTTGATAATCGAAGCAGTGGAACCAGTTTTCTCGAAATGGGCCAGCATGCCGGGCAGAAAAGCCTGCGCAGTCTTCCATTGGGCGCGCACATTGAGGTTGAAGGCGAAGTTCCATTGCTCGTCGGTGCAGTCGAGGGCAGTGCCGTGATGCACGAAGCCGGCGCAGTTGAACAAAATCTGTATCGCGCCGATTTCTTTTGCGATGGCGGCGATGGCCTTGTCATCGAGGGCGTCGAGTTTGCGCGTGATGACGTTGGCGACGCCCTGGTAACTCTCCAGCAGTTTTTCGTTGACGTCGGTGGCCCAGACTTTCGCGCCTTCGCGCGCGAAGGCTAAGGCGGTGGCTTGGCCGATGCCTTGTCCGGCAGCGGTGATGAAGGCGGTTTTTCCTGCGAGGCGGTTGCTCATGAATGGGAGGGCAGAGACGGGGGGAAATGCGGGGAGAAATGCGGGAGGCCAATACGCTGGTGAAACGGTAGCGCTAAAATTGGCCTGACCAATTTACCAGATTAGGCACAGACGCTCAATCGCATGGCTCAAGGCAGTCGCGCAGATGTCATTGCCGCAGGCAGAACCTTTCATGGAAACTTCCATCAACACTGAGGCCGCCCGGCGCCGCCCGCACTCGTTGCAGGAAGTGGCGCAATGGGGTGCATCGCCCGGCGAGATGGATATATTTCTGCGCGAATTTCTTGACACTTTCTACACCGAACCGGAGCCGGCATGCCGTGCTGTCATGTTGCGCGACGAGCCGCCGCTCACCGGTAGCGAGCGCGCCAACGCCTATCTGGCTGCGGTTGCCGAGCACCTCGCACAGCGCAACGAAATACCTGTGCCAGCGTGGGTGGACGGCGAAGCGCGGTTTTTGAAGTTGCCATTTTTTCCGGCAGGGCTTGAGTCACTCAAAGCCATTTGCCTGATGGAAAGCCCGGCGGCATTTCGCCGCCGCCTGATTTTTGTCGGCGCAGATCCGCTGTACCGCCCGCGCCGCGACAAGGTAGGGTTTGGCTGATGACCATGTTCGGCAAGGACGATATCCTGCGAGGGTTTCGCCGCATTGATCAATAGACCAAAAGGTGCCGGAGCGCAATTGCGGCTGGTACGCGACCCGAATCAAAAGCGGCGTCAAATACCAGATCGACCACATTCACCGTCACCAATCGACACACGAAAAGGACTCATCATGGGTGAAATCACACCGCAATTTATTCGTACTGCCACGCTGCGCCTCAACGCTGCCGACGACGTCGTCATCGCCACGCGTGATTTGCCGGCCGGCACGCTGCTCGCCAAAGAGGGCGCCGACGGCGCGGGCGTCACCACCACCGAGAAAATTCCGTCCGGGCATAAAGTCGCCACCAAGGCGGTTGCCGTGGGCCAGCCGGTGCGCCGCTACAACCAGATCATCGGTTTTGCCACGCAACCGATTGCGCCGGGCCAGCATGTGCACGTGCACAACATTGAAGTGCAGAGCTTCGCGCGTGACTATGCGTTTAGCAGCGATGTGAAGCCGGTAACCAAACCCGACAAGCCCGCCAGCTTCATGGGCATCAAGCGCAAGGACGGCCGCGTCGCCACCCGCAACTACCTCGGCATCATCTCCACCGTGAACTGCTCGGCCACGGTGTCGCAGGCGGTGGCCAACCA
>JANNCZ010000122.1:0-11250 GCA_031387185.1 Burkholderiales bacterium | reverse complement strand
CATCGGCGCGCAGCGCACGATTCACCGCTGCACACAAATACGCTGGCGCGATCGCATCACGCTCACCCGGCGCACTGGCAGCCTGCGCAGCAGCGGCGCGGCGTTGGGCGTGTTGCGCTTCGAGCTTCACCATGCGCTGTGTCGCCCGCGCGCGAAAGGCCGGCGTGGCGCGCGCGTTGACCGAAGCCAACACCTGCGCCAGCACCGTCGCGCAGTCCGCCTCGGCGCGCAACTGCGCCGGGAAGCCCCACATCGGAAAATCTTTTTTGATTGCATCAACGTCGACCTGCAGCCATTGCGTCGCCGGGTTGTCCTGCACATACTTGGGCAGCCACGGCACATCGACATCGAGCAGCAAACCGGCATCAGCCTGCGGGATCGCCGCGTTGGGATCAAAGCCCGCGAAGCACGGCGAGCTGCGCGGCATGCACAAAAACGCCGGGCTGTATTCGTAAACCGCGACACCGCAAGCGCGTGCCAGGGCGTCGAGCGCCGTCACCGCCTCGGCCTTGCGGCCGAGGTAAGAGGTGATGACGATGGGATGTTCGGCAGCGAGCAACACGTCCGCCATCTGCGACGCGAGTTCAGTGGTCACGCCGCCGCGCTCCACCGCACCGTAGCGCGCCGCATCGTAAGAGCGGACGAGGGTTTCATCAATCGAGGCGGCCAGCACTTCGCGCGGCAGCGTCATGTACACCGGGCCGCACGGCTCACTGTGCATCACGCTGTGGGCGCGGCGCAGGGCTTCTTTCACCACCACGCCGGTGGGCAGGTTGTATTCCCATTTGACATAGGGGCGCACGAGACTGCCGATGTCGAAGGGGTCTTGTACAAAATGCACGTAGTTGTCGCGCGAGCCGGGCAACTCGCCATGCAGCGTGGACGGTGCCTTGCCCGCGATCAGCAGTACCGGCAGGCGGCCACGGAACAAATTGTGCATGCCCATTGCCGCGTTGGCGGTGCCGGCATCCACGTGCACGATCACCGCTTGCCCGCGCCCGGTCATGGCCGCATAGGCACCGGCCATGTGGATCGCCACGTTCTCGTGCGGACACAGGATGATGTTGGGATGCGCGCGCCCTGCCGCATCCCAGCGCGCCAACTCCTCGATCAGCGACGCGTGGTCGGTGCCGAGATTGCAGAACAAATGCTCGATGCCCAGTTCCACCAGGCCTTCGAGAAAATAGTGCGCGGCGGTGTGGGTGATGGCTGCAGCCGCCACGGCCTGTACGGGTACGGCCGGCGAATTGACTGGTTTCAGTTGAGCGCTCATGAAATGTGACCATAGTATGGAAACCCGCTTGCACCAAGGGTTTCCATCGATTTATCGAGGGACTGGGTTGCGGGACTGCGGCGTTGATGGTCCGTGTTGGACAGCAACGCTCAGCCGTTTGCTACGTTTTTTGAGCGCGCGCCGAAGGCATGGGCGAGCACTTTGCCCTCGCCTGCATCGGCGGCATCCCGCCGCTGCAACTCGGATTCGAGTTGTTCAAGACGCGCCAGCAGCAGATCAACTTTGTGATCGGTCGCCGCGCCATGATCGAGCAAACCGTTGAGCGCCTTGGCGAGCGGATCGTCTTCACTGCCGGTCACCGCGTAGGCCGAGAAGCCCAACTTGGCCGCGTGCTCTTCGCGCTTGACCGCCGACTCACCCTCGATGATGCGCGCCGGGATGCCCACGGCCGTCGCACCGGCAGGCACGTCCTTGACCACCACCGCGTTGGAGCCAACCTTGCCGTCTTCAAAAATCGTGATCGGCCCGAGCACCTTGGCGCCGGCGCCCACGACCACACGGTCTTTAAGCGTGGGATGGCGTTTGCCCTTGTTCCACGACGTACCGCCGAGTGTGACGCCGTGATACAGCGTCACATCATCGCCAATCTCGGCGGTCTCGCCGATCACCACGCCCATGCCGTGATCGATAAAAAAGCGCCGTCCAATGGTGGCACCGGGATGAATCTCGATCCCTGTGAACCAGCGCGCCATGTGCGAAATGAAGCGCCCGAGCCACTTGAAGCCGTGCCGCCAAAACCAATTGGCCACCCGGTGCATGGTGCGCGCGTGCAGACCCGGGTAACAGGTGAGCACCTCCCATACCGAACGCGCAGCGGGGTCGCGGTCGAATACGCTGGTGATGTCTTCACGAATGGCGGCGAACATGATGAAGGCCTTGCTTGGGGGTGGAATGCTACTGAATGCTGCGGAATACGGATGCATATCGCGAAACAATTCCCGATTGATTTAGTCGGATTTTATGCCGCAGCGACCTGATTTACAAGACTGGCTGAGCACGCGCAGGGGCTGGGGGGTCTGGCCGCACGAAGGGTAGAACTTCCTGGTTTCTGAGCGGCACATGAGCCATCGGTCTTCATTGAGCGAGCGTTGGGTGTCGCCTCGCAGGATCGGCACGCCGTGCCGCTGCAAATCAGGTCCAATCTACAACGCGCAGACCCTTCACACGCACAAACTCGCGAGTATTGTTCGTCACCAAAGTCGCGTTGAGTGACAGAGCATGTCCGGCGATCAAGGTGTCGAGCGGCCCGATGGGCCGCCCGGCCTTCTCCAGCGCGGCGCGCAGATCGCCATAGGTTTCGGCGGCGTCCTCGTCAAACGGCATCACCTCCAGCGGCGAGAGAAATTCGGAGAGATGTTGCTGGTTCTTTTTCTGCGCAGCTGACTTGGCGGCGCCAAAACGCAGCTCTGCAGCAGCAATAGTGGATATGCATAACTGCCCCTCATGTTCCAGCAGCCTAGCCAGCATCTTGTTGCTGGCGTGATTCATGATCTGGATGCAAATGTTGGTATCAAGCATGTAGCGCATGGTTAAAAGCTGCCGCGCTTGTCCGGCATAGGCGGCTGCTCCCGCGCCGGAAAGCCCTCGAACTTGCCGATGACGTTGAGCATGCGCTCAATTGGCGCGCGCTTGCGCGGCGTCATGATGACGCGCTCGCCGTCTCTCTGAAGTATCACCTCGGACGCGCCCTCGAAGCGGAATGCCTTGGGCAAGCGTACTGCCTGACTGCCGCCATTGATGAACAGTTTTGCCACTGTGTCAGTCATTTCATTGCCTCCAAAAATATTACAAAAGTATATACTAAGTATTCCGGAACCGAGAGACTGGCAGACGCACTGCGGCGATAATGAATATTCCTCGTTCACGTCTGCACTTGGTGCTATGCATACCGACCGCTTTGGCTCGACGCTTACTTGTGCCACTGACGCTGCGTGCGCGCATTACATTGCCGGTGTCGATCTGCTGCTCGCCAATCAACCGGGTGCTGACACGGCGTTGAACGCAGCGCTAACACTCGACCCGGGCTTCGCCATGGCACATGCAGCGTTGGCGCGTCTTCATCAATCCTGGGGCCGCGCCGCAGATGCCCGCGTGACGATTGCCAAAGCGCAAGCGTTGCTTTCTGCGCAATCTGGTGGAATAAGCATTTCGCCACGCGAGCAACAACACATCGCCGTGCTCGCCGCCGCCATCGAAGGCCGCGCCACCGATGCGCTGCGCTTACTTCTTGCACATTTGAAGGACTATCCGCGCGATGCGCTGGTACTCGGTCTTGCACTCGGGGCGTTCGGTCTGCTCGCCTTCAGTGGCCGGCCCGATCACGATGGCGTGCGCCTCGCGCTGTGTGAGCGCCTCGCACCCGCCTATGGCGATGACTGGTGGTTTCTCGGCTATCTCGGCTGGAGTCATGTCGAAGCCGGATCGCTGCTGGCGGGCGAGCGGCATGTTGAACGCTCACTCGAACTCAACAGCACCAACGCCAATGCCATCCACGCCTTCGCCCATCTGCGCTATGAGCAAGGCCGCGCGACCGAGGGGATTGGCCGTCTCGACAGCTTGACGCAGCACTACCAGCAGCGCGCGCTCTTGCACAACCATTTGCGCTGGCACGCTGCGCTCGGCGCAATCGCTGCGGAGCGCATGGACGCAGCGCTCGACACCTACGACCGCTTTCTCACTCCGGCAGTGGCGACTGCGCC
The DNA here is from genome assembly GCA_031387185.1 of Burkholderiales bacterium. Classification (GTDB taxonomy): domain Bacteria; phylum Pseudomonadota; class Gammaproteobacteria; order Burkholderiales; family JAEUOS01; genus CANJDH01. The sequence goes on along the minus strand of JANNCZ010000122.1, from coordinate 7,257 downwards.
ACTTATCACTGCGTTGTCCGACGCGGTGTCGCTGCTGTGGCGCATCGAAACCACTGGCCACGCTTGCGGTGCCCAACGCTGGCAGACGCTCTGCGCGTTTGTCAAAGCGCGCGAGTATCAGGCGACAGTGGCATTTCTCGACGTCCACGTGGCGGCGCTCTATGCCGCAGCGGGCGAGCAGGCGGCGTTCGACACGTTGTTGCAACAGATGGAAACCGCCCTCGCCGCCGGTCGCATGCCTGCCGGGACGGGCGTGCTCGCGCTCTGCCACGCGCTGCATGCGTATCGGCGTGGTGATGCATTGCGCAGCGCCGGACTCATCGAAAACGACCTGGGCCAGATCGTTCGTCTCGGCGGCAGCGGCGCACAACGGGACTTGTTTGAAGACACGCTCGCCGCAGCGTATGCGCGCTCGGGTGACAAAGCTGCGGCGGAACGGCTGATGGCGTGGCGCGCGGTGCGCGCCTCCAGCGTGGCGGCTGCTTAAGCTGCGGCCACTGCCGCAATGCCTGCGGCCAATGACTCAACCAGCGCGGCATCCTCACCTTCCACCATCACGCGCAGCAAAGGTTCGGTGCCCGAGGGGCGCAGCAACACCCGCCCGCGGCCCGCGAGTTTGCCCTCCGCATCCTTGACCGCCGCGTGCAATGCGGCATTGCTCTGCCAGTTGGTTTCGCCGCTGAGCCGCACGTTCTTGAGCACTTGCGGAAACAGCGTGAGTTCCGCACCGGCTGCAGCCAGCGTCTGGTTCGATTTGCGCAACGCCGCCAGCACTTGAAGCGCCGAGATCAGGCCGTCGCCGGTCGAGTGGCAATCGAGACACAAAATGTGGCCCGAGTTTTCACCGCCATAGAGCCAGCCTTGCTGATGCAGGAGTTCAAGCACGTAGCGGTCGCCCACCTTGGCACGCGCGAAGGGGATGTTGAGCCGCGCCATGGCTTGCTCAAAAGCAAGATTGGTCATCAGTGTGCCGGCTACGCCCTTGACCGCACCACGCGCCGCACGCTCGCGCACGATGATGTAGAGCAACTCGTCGCCGTCGTAGAGGCGGCCATTTGCGTCGCACATGATGAGGCGGTCAGCATCGCCGTCGAGCGCGATGCCGAGATCAGCCCCGCGCGCCTTGACCTCGGCCACCATCGTTTGCGGGTGGGTCGCGCCGTGCTGTGCATTGATGTTGAAGCCATCCGGCTGCACACCGATGGCGGTCACCTGCGCGCCGAGTTCCGCGAGCAGTTTGGGCGCGATGTGATAGGCCGCGCCATGCGCGCAATCGACCACGATTTTCAGGCCGCGCAAATCGAGTTCGGCGGGAAAGGTACTTTTGCAAAACTCGATGTAGCGCCCTTCCGCATCGTCGATGCGGCGCGCCTTGCCGAGCGAAGCAGAATCGGCGCAGCCCATCGGCAGGTCGAGCTGCGCTTCAATCTCGTGTTCGACCGCATCGGGCAGCTTCAGACCCTTGCCCGAAAAGAACTTGATGCCATTGTCGTGAAACGGATTGTGGCTGGCACTGATGACCACCCCTGCCGAGGCGCGCAACACGCGCGCGAGATACGCGACCGCGGGCGTTGGCATCGGCCCGACCAGCATGACATCGACCCCGGCGGCGGCGAAGCCGGCTTCGAGCGCCGCTTCGAGCATATAGCCGGAGACGCGTGTATCTTTGCCGATCACCACCGCAGGACGCTCAAGTGCTGGACCACCGCGCGGCGCGGCAGGTTGTACCGTATTCGCCAGCACGCGGCCGGCTGCGTAGCCCAGGCGCAGCACGAAGTCCGGCGTGATCGGGGCCGCGCCCACCTTGCCGCGAATGCCGTCTGTGCCGAAATATTGTCTGGTCATGGTTTACACACTTTCGGGAGCGGCCGCCTGGACAGCGGCGAGCACCGCCAGCGCATCGCGCGTTGCAGCCACGTCGTGAACGCGCAGGATTGTCGCACCGTTCTGCGCGGCAATCAGGGCGGCAGCGACACTGCCGTGGATGCGGTCTTTAGGGTCATTGCGCCCGATGATGCGGCCGATGGTGGACTTGCGCGACAAGCCCGCGAGCACCGGCACACCGAGCGCATTAAATTGATCGAGATGGCGCAGCAGCGCAAGGTTGTGATCCACCGATTTGCCGAAGCCGAAACCGGGATCAATCACGATCTGTTGGCGCGGCACCCCTGCCTGCGTCAGGGTGTCGATGCGTTGCGCGAGGAACTGCTTTACCTCGGCCACCACATCGTTGTAATGCGGGTTGTCCTGCATGGTGGCGGGGTCGCGCTGCATGTGCATGGCGCACAGCGCTACACCTTGAAGAGCCGCATCCAGTGCGGCTTTCAGGGTACCTTCCCGTTGAAACCCCCAAATGTCATTGAGCATCGACGCACCCGCAGCCACCGCAGCGCGCATCATTTCAGGCTTGTAGGTATCGACCGAGACCGGCTTGCCGAGCTTCACGCAGGCCGCGATCACCGGCAACACGCGGCGCAACTCTTCATCGAGCGGCAGTGGTGACGCCCCTGGGCGTGACGACTCGCCGCCAATGTCGAGAATGTCTGCGCCTTCTTCCACCAGCCGCTGCGCATGGGTAATTGCCTGCGCCACATCGAAGTGATCGCCACCGTCGGAAAATGAATCCGGCGTCACGTTGATCACGCCCATGATGAGCGGGCGCGTCAGATCAAGCGTGAACGGTGCGGCGCGCAGGATCATTTCATGCAATCGAGGAAGACAGACTCAAAGCGGATACCGGAAAAGAGAACGCCGGACAGGTTGCCCGGTCCGGCGCGTCGTGCCACTGCCCTGCTTCAAACTACAGCAGCAGGCGGGGTAGCCGGAGGAGTGGCCGGCGCGGCGCCCGAAGGTGGCGTGCTCGGCGGCGGCTGCACCACCGGTGCCGCAGGCTTGGGCGGACGCGGCGAGCGGCCCTGCATGATGTCCTCGATCTGCTCGGCGTCGATGGTTTCCCATTCGAGCAGCGCCTTCGCCATTGCTTCCATCTTGTCGCGGTTGTCTTCGATCAGCTTGCGCGCGAGCGCGTATTGCTCGTCGATGATGCGGCGAATTTCTCCGTCGACCGCCTGCATCGTCGTCTCCGACATCTGCGTGGTGCGTGTGACCGAACGGCCGAGGAACACTTCGCCTTCGTTCTCGGCATAGACCATCGGGCCGAGCTTGTCGCTCATGCCATAGCGCGTCACCATGTCGCGCGCCATACCGGTGGCGCGCTCGAAGTCGTTGGAGGCACCGGTGGTCATCTGGTGCATGAACACTTCTTCGGCGATGCGGCCACCAAACAGCATGGCAATCTTGCTGAGCATGAACTCGCGGTCATACGAATATTTGTCGCGCTCGGGCAACGACAGCGTGACGCCAAGCGCGCGCCCACGCGGAATAATGGTGACCTTGTGCACCGGGTCGCACTTGGGCAGCAGCTTGCCGATCAGCGCGTGGCCGGCCTCGTGATAGGCGGTATTTTTCTTCTCTTCGTCGTCCATCACCATGGTGCGGCGCTCGGCACCCATCATGATCTTGTCTTTGGCCATCTCGAAGTCGTCCATGTCGACCAAGCGCTTGTTGCGGCGCGCGGCGAACAGCGCAGCTTCATTGACCAGATTGGCCAAGTCGGCACCGGACATGCCGGGTGTACCGCGCGCGAGAATGTCGCCCTTGACATCGGGGGCCAGCGGCACTTTGCGCATGTGGACGGCAAGAATCTGCTCGCGGCCACGAATGTCCGGCAGCGGCACCACGACCTGACGGTCAAAGCGGCCCGGGCGCAGCAGCGCCGGGTCGAGCACGTCAGGGCGGTTGGTCGCGGCAATCACGATCACGCCGGTGCCGGTTTCAAAGCCATCCATCTCGACCAGCATCTGGTTCAGGGTCTGCTCGCGTTCATCGTTGCCACCACCAAGGCCGGCGCCGCGCTGGCGGCCTACCGCGTCAATTTCATCGATGAAGATAATGCACGGAGCGTGCTTCTTGGCGTTGTCAAACATGTCGCGCACGCGCGCTGCACCAACGCCGACAAACATTTCAACGAAGTCGGAACCGGAGATCGAGAAGAACGGTACTTTCGCTTCACCGGCGATGGCACGCGCCAGCAAGGTCTTGCCAGTGCCTGGCGAGCCTACCATCAGGGCACCGCGCGGAATGCGCCCGCCGAGTTTCTGAAATTTCGAGGGGTCCTTGAGGAAGTCAACAAACTCGGAGACTTCTTCCTTGGCTTCATCACAGCCGGCCACATCGGCAAAGGTCACCGTGTTGTTCGACTCATCAAGCATGCGTGCCTTGCTCTTGCCGAACGAGAACGCACCGCCGCGGCCACCGCCCTGCATCTGGCGCATGAAGAAAATCCACACGCCGATCAGCAACAGCATCGGGAACCACGAAATGAAAATCGACAGCAGCAACGGCTTCTCTTCGTCGGCGCGCACATCAAACTTGACGCCGTACTTGACGAGGTCGCCAATCAGCCCGCGGTCAAGATAAGTGATCGTGGTGCGTACCTTCTTGTCGTCGGTGGTAGTCGCGGTGATCAAGCGGTCATCAATGATGGCGCTCTTGATCTGGCCACCCTTGACCTGCTCGAGAAAATCCGAGTAGCTCAGATGCGTAGCCCCGCTCGTTTGGCCCGCGCCGAACTGCTTGAAAACGGTGAACAGCACCAGCGCGATCACCAGCCAAACTGCGACTTTTCCAAATGCGTTGTTCAAAGCAACTCCTTTGCCCTGGGGTTTGCGACGATTGCTGTTGAAACCATTGCAACAACGGTTGCAGCAACTATTTCGACGAGTGTTGCGGCGTGAATGCTGGACTGCTGAAAAACCTGCCGAATTACCTGTCTTCGCGTTGCATGATTCAGACCGTTATTGTACCGCCGCCGTTGTGCCACAAGGCTTACGGCGCCGCCGCGCGCAGTCCGCGCCCGACCAGATACATTTCGGCACTGCGATCCCGCGAGGCTTTGGGCTTGAGCGATTTGACTTCGCGAAAGGTGGCGCGCATGTCCTTGAGAAACTCGGTGAATCCGGCACCCTGAAAACTTTTAACCACGAAAGTGCCATCGGGTTTGAGAAACGTGGTGGCGAACTCCAGCGCAATTTCGCACAGATACATGCTTTTGGCGTGATCCGAGATGGCTATTCCCGAGATATTGGGTGCCATATCGGACATTACAAGGTCTACCTTGGACGACTCTCCGCCCAAACAGTTAACGACTGCTGCCAGCCCTTCTTGAGTGGTGAAGTCGGCCTGGACAAACTCGACGCCAGCGAGGCCCTGCATGTCGAGCATGTCGATGGCGATCACACGGCCGGCAGTGCTCTTGCCTCCGGCTTGCACGCCCGCCTTGCCACCGGCCTGCGTACCCGCATTGGCACTAACGCGCGGCGCCCCAATCTGCGACCACCCACCTGGCGCCGCACCCAAATCAACCACCGTCATGCCGCGCCGGAACACCTTGTATTTTTCGTCGATCTCGATGATTTTGAACGCCGCGCGCGAGCGGTAGCCGAGCTTTTTCGCCTGCTGCACATAGGGGTCGGTGACGTGCTCGTGCATCCAGCGATTCGACGAATTGCTGCGCGTTGGCTTGACATCCCCTTTGATACGGCGTTCCATCAAGTTGCTTCCCGGCTTAAACTCGCGCTCTTACAACCGTTGTTCGAAAGACATCCACATGACCGCATTATCCCCCCTCGAACGCAAGGCCCTCAAGGCACGCGCCCACCATCTCAACCCAGTGGTGTTGATCGGCGACGCCGGCCTCACCCCTGCGGTCATGCGCGAGATCGATCTGGCCATCAAGAGCCACGAACTGATCAAGGTGCGCATGATGGGTGACGACCGCGACGCGCGCACCGCCGCTTATGAATCGATCTGCGGGGAACTTCACTGCGCACCGGTGCAGCACATCGGCAAATTGATGGTGCTGTATCGCCCAAAACCGGTAGACCCCGCTGCGGCGGCGGCTGCGCTCAGATCACGCCGCCCGGCTGGACCGCGTAGAACCAAAAAGCAACTCGCTCAACAAGCCACCGGTAAACCTGCCGGTAAGTCTGTGGGCAGGCCCGGCGTCAGGTCTGCCGGTAAGTCTGCCGGGAGGCCTGCCAGTAAGTCTGTCCTGAAGTCTGCCGGGAAGCTCGCCGGCAGGCCAAGCCGCAAGCCTGCAGGGCGGCCATTTGGCGACACGGCATCGCGGGCCACGCCGCTGTTCAGACCCCGCATCAAACGAACCTGATTTCGCCGATCTCGACTTCGCGCTCGCCACCAGGCGCACGCACGGTCGCGACATCGCCTTCCGACTTGCCGATCAGCGCGCGCGCAATCGGCGAGTTGATGGAAATTTTGTTCACCTTGAGATCGGCTTCGTCTTCGCCGACGATCTGGTAGGTCACCTTCTCTCCCGAGTTGACGTCTTCGAGAGTCACGGTAGCGCCAAACACGACGTGGTCTTCGTTGACCAGCGACTTGGGGTCGATGATTTGCGCCATCGACAGCTTGCTCTCGATCTCGGCGATGCGGCCTTCGATGAAGCCCTGACGCTCCTTGGCAGCGTCATAGTCGGCATTTTCCGAAAGATCGCCCTGTGCGCGTGCCTCGGAAATCGCGTTGATGACAGAGGGGCGCTCAACCGACTTGAGGCGCTGCAATTCTTCGCGCAGTCTTACTGCGCCCAGCGTGGTCATTGGAACGGATGCGGCCATGGAATTGTCTCTTTCGTCAGGTGAGAGCGGACACGCAAGAGCGCGCCCCGCCGGAGAATTGCGGTGCAGCTTATGCCATTGCGCGCGCTGGCAGTGCGTTGGAAGACCCGGCAGCAGCAGCAGCCACTGCCGCCACTGCCGCTGCACGCGCTATCTGCGCATGCAAGCCGTGCAGGTCATAGGGTGTGAGTTCCTGCATGCCGGCCAACCCCATGCAGGCGGCGCGCGCGCCGGCGATGGTGGTGAAGTACGGCACGCGCGCCTGCAAGGACGACACGCGAATCAGGCGTGAATCGGCAATCACGCCTTTGCGCGACTCGGTGGTGTTGATGACCAACACCACTTCGCGGTTTTTGATCATGTCGACTATATGCGGCCGGCCTTCCTTGACCTTGTTGACCATGCGCACCGGGATGCCGTGCTTCTCCAGCAGCGCCGCCGTGCCGCGCGTGGCGACGAGGCCGAAGCCCAATTCCGACAACTGACGCGCCACTTCCACCGTCTTGGGTTTGTCGGCATCGCGCACGCTGACGAACACGGTGCCGACCTGCGGCAGCTTGAC
>JANNCZ010000095.1:0-3618 GCA_031387185.1 Burkholderiales bacterium | reverse complement strand
TCGGCGGCGCTGGCACGCACGCTGCAACTGGTGCGCGAGAATCCAGCCAAAAATCTTGAGCCTGCCTTTACGCCGGTCGCACAATCCGGCACCGCCAATGCAAATATAGCCGTGGGCGATACCAAGCCTTGGTCACTCAATGCCGGCTTGACCAACACCAGCGTGGCAGGCGGGCGGCGCGAACGCTTATGGCTGAGCGGCGATTACGTCAACCTGTGGAACCGCGATCATCAGGCAGCACTACAACTCTCCGGCGCCACGAACGACTGGAGCCGCAATGGCAACGCGAGCTTTGCTTACCGCGCACCGCTCTATGCATTAGGCGGCATGCTCGGGTTCACCGCTACACGTGCACGCGATGGCGGCGGAATTGACGCTGATTTGAGGAACATCACCGGGGCGGGCCGCTCGACTGGCGTCTACTATCGTCAGCATTTGACGCCGCGTGCTGACTATCACCATCACGTCTCGCTGCGCGTGGACGATCGGGACTGGTTCACCACACCCGCCACCGGTGTACCTGCCGCAGCGGCAGTGCCGCAAGTGCGCAGCCGCCCGCTCACACTCGGTTATGCAGGTCATTGGGAAGAGAACTGGATGGGTTGGAAATTTGGCGCACAGTGGGCAAGCAATCTCGCCGGCGGTGCGGGCAACGATGGCGCGCGCTACGCGCTCGCGCGACCGGGTGCGCAGCGCAACTGGAACGCCTTGAAGCTCGATGGCGAGTGGGTGCGTATCCTCACCTATGACATCCGCCTGATGGTGCGCGGGCGCGCGCAGCTATCGAATCAGGCGCTGATCCCCGGCGAGCAGTTTGCGCTCGGCGCAGCTTTGCAGCCCTGGGGCAGCGCGTTCTCGGTGTGGCAGCGCGCGCCGTGGATCGGCAGCGCAGGTGTGCGCGGCTTGCCGGAGCGCGCCGCCAGTGGCGACTCCGGCGCGCAGGCGAGCGTTGAGTTGTGGAGCCGTCAGATCGGCAGCCATGATTTGCGCGCGGGTGGTTTTGTGGACCTTGGCACGGTGCGGCGCAATCAGCCAGTGCCGGGTCTTGCCGGGCGTGCCAATGCGGCGAGCATCGGGGCGCTGTTGCACTACCAACTGCGCGGCAACGTGGCACTGTCGTTGCACGCCGCCCATGTGCTGCGCGGCGCGGATGCGGTGGCACGCAACACCGGCAGTGTCGGCGCGACGCTGGTGATGCGCTATTGAGAAGACGGGCCGGCAACACTTCATCTCGCGATTGTTCAGCGGACTGCAACCAACACGGTGCAGCCCGCGAAATTTGCAAGCGTGTGCTTGCCAGCGCGTGCTTGCCAGCGCGTTGGCAAGCGCCGGGGCGCGTGTAAAGTTATGTGCTTTCGCGCCAAGGCGCGGAACCATGACACCGCCCGCACGGTCTGACCCTTTCTCACATGAACCCGTCACCACCACGATCCATACCACCATGAATCTCTTCAAACGCCTCGCCTGCATCCTCACTGGCATCGTGCTCAGCATCGGCATGGCCGCCGCCGTTGCGCAGTCCGTGCAAGGTGTAACTGACCGCGCGGCACCGGCCGCCGGGATTGCCCCGGCGGTTGCACCGGGGCTGGCTGCGGGCGTCGCCACCCGCGATGCCGATTGGTTTGATGCCACGCGCCAGCGCGCGGTGCCGGTGCGAGTCTACCTGCCCGCTGCTTCTGACAGCGCGGCTGCCGGCGACCCATCTGCTGGCAACGCCGCCTCAGGCACCACCAAATGGCCGCTGGTGATCTTCTCGCACGGCCTGGGCGGCTCGCGCCTCGGCTACAGCCACATCGGCCAGCATCTCGCGCGCAACGGCTTTGTGGCTCTGCACCTGCAACATGCAGGCAGCGACCGCGCCGTGTGGCAAGGTGGCCCGCTCACACTGCTCGGCAATGTGCGTGATGCCGCGAGTGAAGCCAACGCTGTGGCGCGCGTACAGGATGTGTCGTTCGCGCTCACCACCTTGCTCGCTGATCGCGAGCTGGGCAGATTGATTGACACCCAGGCGATTGCGGTGGCTGGTCACTCGTATGGTGCCAACACCGCGATGTTGATTGCGGGCGCGTCGATTGAACGTGAAGGCAAGCGCATCAACTACGCCGACGCGCGCATCAAGGCGGCGATCCTGCTCTCGGCACCGCCGTTTCACGGTGAAGGCAATCAGGCCGCCGTGCTGCGCGATGTGCGCCTGCCCACACTGCACATCACCGGCAGCGACGACGTGATCCGCGTGCCGGGCTATGGCTCGGACGTGGCAGACCGCATCGGTGTGTTTCGCGACATGCCGGCAGCGCGGCCGGACATGAAGTTCCTCGCCATCTTTGAAGGCGGCGAGCACAGCGTGTTCACCGACCGCACGCGCTCCGAGCGCGCGCTGGCGATCAAGACAGCGACGCGCGATCTGTGTGTGGCCTTTTTACAAGGTGTGTTGAAGGGCGATGTGGCTGCAATGCGGGGCGCGCTCGCCGCGGCGCAACCGCTGTTGATCGATGCCGACCGTCTGATGTCGCGCCGCCTCGATGCCCAGTTGGGCAGTAACTAAATTAGCGCTGGTCTGCTGCGCGGTGGCGCAGCGCACAGGCGGTGCGCACATCAGCGCGCCGCGAGCGCTTGATCGAGTGTCTTGAGAAATTTGTCGGGTGGCTCAAAGCCGATGACACGCAGCGCGGAGATCTCCTGCCCGGCGCGGTCGAAGAAGACGATGCCCGGCGGACCCACCAGTTTGTAGTGCTTCAACAGCAGCTTGTCGTCGAGCGTGTTGCGCGTGACATCGGCTTGCAGCGCTGCGAACTGCGCCAGCTTGGCCTTGACGCGTTTATCGGAGAGCGTCACCTTCTCCATTTGCTTGCAGGGTGCGCACCAGTCGGCGTAGAAATCAAGCAGCGCCACGCGGCCGGCCGCTTTGACTTGTTGCTGCACGTCTTCGACTGACGTGACGCGCAGGAACAAGCCGTCTTTGGATGCCGCCGCAGCGGGTGCCTTGGTGAGCGCAGAGGGCCGTGGTGTGGACAACGACGCGCCCGGTGGCGCGGAGGCGGATCCGATAGCGGCCGGCATCACATTCGCTGCGCCGGATGACGTCGATGCGTTCGGCCCACCAAACGCTCCCGGCGCATTCGACGATGACGCCGCCGCTGACGAGAGCGTGAGCCGCACCGTTTGCATTTGTGGCGGGTAGCACACGCCCGCATCGGCACAGCCTTGCGAGGTGGCCTTGAGCGTGAGCGCGCCCGCTGCGGCCTGCCTGAGTGGCAGCGTGACCGTCACGCCATCGCGATAGGTCTCCATGGTTTTGTTGAAGGTTGCATCAAACTTGTTTTTGCCGCGCGGCAGCGAGGCCTTGCCTACCGCTGCGCCCTCGACGCTGAAGGCAAAGCGCTCGCGATACATGTAGTAGCCCGGCGCGATGGCGTAGCGAATCTCAACGGTCTTCGCATCTTTGAGATTGGCCGAGAAGCGGAACGCGACTTCGGCGTCGAGCAGTTCCGGTTCAGGCTTGGCGCCGCTCGCGGCATGCGCGCCACAGAGCGTGAGCCAGGCCAACGGCAATGCGGCGAGCAGACATTTGAATGAGGGCATGCGATGGACTTTGAAATGATGTCAGATGGGCGCTGG
>JANNCZ010000069.1:0-8098 GCA_031387185.1 Burkholderiales bacterium | reverse complement strand
GATGCGGTGTTTGAGCGACCAACCAAGCAGGCTTTGATAAAAATGTGACAGGACATCGACCATCGATTGAAACAGCCCCATGAATTTCTGGAACAGGTTTTTCGGGCCCGGCTTGGGCGGCGGGTCGGGCCACACCGACGAGAGCATCGGGTCGAGCGTAAACGACACAAACATCGACACCAGCACCGAGGCCACCACGGTGATGCCGAGCGAATAAAAAAAGCGCCCGATGATGCCGCCCATAAAGCCCACCGGCAAAAACACCGCAACAATCGACATCGTGGTCGCAAACACCGCGATGCCGATTTCCTGCGTGCCTTCCATCGCAGCGGTCTTGTGATCCTTGCCCATCGCCGCGTGGCGCACGATGTTCTCGCGCACCACGATGGCATCGTCGATCAACAGGCCGACCGCGAGCGAGAGGGCCATCAGGCTGATCATGTTGATGGTGACGTTGGCGATATCCATGAAGAAAAACGTCGCCATGATCGCAATCGGCAAGGTCAGGCCGGTGATCACCGTCGAGCGCCACGAATTGAGGAACAGGAACACGATCAGGATGGTCAGCGCTGCGCCTTCGATCATGGTGCGGCGCACGTTCTCGACACCGGTGCGGATCGGCGTGGACGCGTCGCGAATCACATTGAGCTGCACGTCGGCGGGGAGTTCACGGCGCATCGCCAGCACCGCTTCCTTGACGCCGTCGGCCACCTCAATCGTGTTTTGTCCTTGCGCCTTGATGATGTCGAGCGCCAGCACGCGCGCACCGTTTTGCAGCGCGAGGTTGTCCTGCTCTTGCTGGCCATCGACCACGGTGGCGACTTCGCGCAGCGTGATTGCCTGCCCGCCCCCGGTACCACGCCGCGCAACGATGATGCGGTTGAAGTCCTCGACCGCGCCGATCTTGCCCTTGATCTGCACCACTTGTTCGCGCTCCAGAGAGCGAATGCTGCCGGCTGGCAACTCCTGGTTCTCGCCCTTGATCGCGTTGATGATCTGATCGACGCCAACGTTGAGCGACTCCATCTCGATGGGTTTGAGCAGCACCTGCACTTCACGTTTGACGCCACCGACGATGGTGACGGAGCCGACGCCGCGCACGCTCTCGATGCGTTTCTTGATGACTTGGTCAGCCAGGGTGGTGAGGTCGCGTGCGCCGCGTGCCTTGGGCGGGACACCGCCAGCGGCTGACGCCGGCGCGCCAGGCACGACAGCCCCAGCGCCAACCGCCGACACCGCGATGGAAATGATCGGCCGGTCGGCAGGATCAAAGCGCGAAATCTTCGGCTCCTTGACCTCTTTGCGAAACGCCACTTTGACGATGGCGATCTTCTCGCGCACATCCTGCGCCGCCTTGGCCGGGTCAATCGACAGATCAAACTCGACGATCACCACCGACTGACCCTCATAGGAGCGCGACGACAGGGTCTTGATGCCCGACACCGTATTGACCGCTTCTTCCACCGGGCGCGTGACATCGGTCTCGACCGACTCGGGTGACGCACCTGGGTATTCGGTGGTGACCACCACCACCGGGAAATTGATGTCAGGGAACTGATCGACGCGCAGGCGCTGGTAAGAAAAAATGCCAAGCACGACCAGCATCGCCATCATCATGGTGGCGAGAACCGGGTTCTGAATGCTGATGCGGGTAAAGAACATGGTGGCGTGCCGGTTGCGTTACTGTTACTTCGGGGTGGCGGCGGGAGGCGTAACAGTAGCGGATGGTGAGGATGAACCCTTCTCCCCCGCCAGCCGCACGGTGACGCCACTGTTGAGCGCGCCAAGATTGGTCTTCACCACTTTCACACCGGGCTGCAGGCCCTGCACAATTTCGACCCAGGCCTCATCGTCATTGCGCGTGCCGGTCTTGACGGCGAGGCGCGCGAGCTTGTTGTCGATCACCGCGTAGACCACCGTCTCGCCACGCTCTTCGCGCAGTGCGCTGATTGGCACGGCAGTGACCGCCTCGCGGCGGGTCAAGGTCAGCCCCCCTTTGGCAAACATGCCGCCCTTGAGCGCGCCATCCGCATTCGGCACTTCGATATAAACCATGATCGAGCGCGACCCCGCCGCCGATTGTGGATTGACGCGCGCAATCGCGCCATTGAAGGGGCGTGCACCGAAGCCTTCGACCTTGAAGTTCAAGGTCTGCCCGGGCTCGACATTCGGAATGTCGCTGGCCGGCACCGCTGCCTCAATCTCCATGCGCGACAAATCGACGATGGTCAACAGCTTGGTGTCAATCGACGCCTTGTCGCCCACCTGCACCGCGCGCTCGGCAATCAGGCCGCTCCAAGGCGACTTCACGAGCGTGTCATCGACCGACTTTTTGGCCAGCGCGACATTGGCTTCGGCCGCTTTTACCTGCGCCAAGGCCACCGATGAATTGGGCAGCGTGTTGTCATTAGCCTGTTGCGAGATGAAGCCCGTGCGCAGCAACTGTTCATTGTTCTTGCGCGTGCGCTCGTTGTTCTCCCACGTCGCCTTGCTCGCCGCGAGAGTGGCCACGCGCTCATCAAGGCGCGCCTGATGTTCGGCGGCGTCGAGACGCGCCAACAGTTGTCCATTCTTGACGGTGTCGCCTTCCTTGACCAGCATCTGCATCACTTCGCCCGCCACCTTGGCACGCACGAGAGCCACATGCACAGGCCGCAGTTGCCCAGTGAGCGGCAGTTCGCGGCGCACCTCACGCGTCTCGGCCTCGGCAAGATCGCTTGCAGCAACTTCTATCGACAAAGCAGCGGCCTGAGACTGTTGCTGCGCAATGGTCTTGGGGGCGTCATCCTTGAAAGCCTTGGTGGAAGCGGCTTCTGGCGCGGTGCCATTAAGCTTTTTGAACGCCACCGCGCCGCCCAGCGCGAGCGCGACGGCGATTGCGCCAATCACTATTTTGTTCATGTTGATTTCACCTTATTGCGGGATGGGTGTGCTTTGCCCGAACGTGGCCGCCTTGCCAGTAGCGGTCGCTTGGCCGGCAGCGGTCGCTTGGCCTCAAGGCGTGACGTGACCAATGCGGTCTTGGCTCGCGCGGCAACAGATTTGCGTGCCGGCCCGGTGCTGTCCGGGGCTGCGCTGTTTTTGGCAGTAGCAGAAGGCCGCAATGCCGCCAGCACCATGTCGATATGGGTTTCAAGAAAACGTTGCGGATCGATTTGCGGTGCGCGCGCCAGATGCGGCAGGATGGCGTGACGCCACATCGCCATCATCATCATCGGCGCGGCCATGATCATCAGTGCTTCTTCAATCGGCAGTGCGCGAAACTCGCCGCTGGCGATGCCGCGTTCGAGAATCAGCCGGTGCGCACGGCGGAAACGCGCCACGACTTCAGTGTCGTAAAAGCGCGCAAGTTCGGGGAAGTTGCCGGCCTCGGCGATGATCAGCTTCGGTATCGCCGAGGTCTTGCTGTCGCCAAGGCGCTCGAACCAGCCGCGCATCAGCCACTCCAGCAATTTGGTCGGCGCCACATCCTGCGTCGCCGCGAGATTTTCGGCGGCCGTTACCGCAGGCAGAATGTTTTCGCGCACCACCGCCTTGAACAATTCTTCCTTGTTCTCGTAATAGAGATAGAGCGTGCCTTTGGAAACGCCGGCACGTGCGGCGATGTCGTCGAGCCGCGCACCGGCGAAGCCGCGTTCGGTAAACACTTCGAGCGCTGCGGTCAACACTTCGGCCGGGCGCGCGTCTTTGCGGCGCTGCCAGCGCGGTTCTGCGCCGGCAGCGGGTGCTGGAGCGATGGACATGGTTGACTTATTAATAACTGTCTGGTCAGTAATATAATGAACCTATTCACTGTTTGTCAAGCAGGAGCGCTATTTTTGCGCAGGTTTTTTCGGGTTTTAAGGCGCTGCGTTTTGTCACGACAACGACGAGAGCGCCCCAACTGCAACCGCTTCCAAATCCCGGAGCGTGCGTGCGATATCGACAGCGTTGCCGGCGGCTTGAAGCGCTTTCTGATAGCGGCCGGCATCGAGAACTCCGACGCGAGGGTGGGTTTGCAGCCCGCGCCGCTCAGGGGGGACAGCGAACCATTCGTCGTTGTAGGGTAGCTTTGCCAGCCGGTGGCGTTCCAGGAGAAATTTGGTCGGTTTTCTCAAACCGCTTTTTGCAAAGGCCGCGCCATGCTCCGGCAAGACGGCAAATTCACCGGCGACGAGTCGGCCTGTGTTCCGGGAAGTTCCGAAGGCGGCGACAACCCAAGGCTCCCCGGTTTGCTCGTCGACAAAAACATCAAGCACGAGGCAGGGATGAAAATCCATGCCGGGCGATGAAGGCGCTTCAACATACGGAAACTTGCCGTAAGCAATTTCCCATTGCGACGGCCCGGCAAAAAAACTACTCAAAACAGCGATTTGCTGATCTTTTTGAGCCGTGGAACACGCAGCTTGCGGATCATCGTCATCGCTGACTCGCTTGGATAACCGGCATCAAACGCGACTGGCGGAAGAGAGGACTCTGACGAAGACGAGCGCTTTCCGGCCGAAGATTTTTCAGCCTTGGAAGGTGGTGCCGGAAACGCAAGAGTTTGGGAGGCAGGCATGGGAGACGATGGTATGGGCTGAGGTTGGAAAAGTCAATGACCGGACTCGGCCAACAGACTTGGGCCTTCCCTCACAGTAACAGTGCTTGACGCCGCATGCATTCACGGCGAAAGTGATTTCCTTGAACCCTGACCCAATTCGACGTATCGTCTCGCCCATGACCTCTCCTGATTCGTCCACCGCGCGCGTTTCGCTTGATCTGCGCGATCCGCTAAGCCATGGCCGCCCTCTACAAACGCTGCTCACACATCGCACCGCGCAGGGCAATTTCGATCACTACTACGCCGGTGTGGAAATCGCGCACGACGCCGGGCGCAATCTGGCGCACGTGGCCGACGGCCCGACCGCGTCGCCGCGACTGGTCACGCATTCGCGGCGCATGGCGCAGCGCATTTACCGGGTCGCCGAGCGCGTCTATTGCGCGGTGGGTTACGCCCTCGCCAATGTGATCTTTGTGGCGGGCGACGATGGCCTGATCGTGATCGATACCACCGAGTCCAAAGAAGGTGGCGAAGCGGCGTGGGCCGATTTTCGCAAGGCCGCGCCACACGCCAACGCGCTGCCGGTGCGCGCAGTGGTCTATACCCACAATCACTCCGATCACATCGGCGGCGTGCGCGCGTTTGCCGACGAAGCGCGTGTCAAGGCGGGGGACACCTGGATCATCGGCCACGAATCCCTGATGGAAGTGGTGATCAATAACGCCGCGCTGGTAGGGCCGATTCTGTCGACGCGCAGCGCCTACAGTTTTGGTGCGCTGCTGCCGGTGGGAGCCGAGGGCAATATCAACGCCGGCATCGGGCCGATCCTCGCGCGCGGCAAATCGACTTTTCTGGCGCCGACGCACACATTCAAGGATCGCTGGGAGGTGACGCTGGCCGGCGTGCGCTTTGAATTCATCTACGCGCCCTCTGAGGCGGACGATGAAATCATCGCCTGGCTGCCCGACCTCAAGGTCATGCTGTCGGCCGAGGTGATTCAAGGCGAGTGCTTTGCCAACGTGCACACGATTCGCGGCACGCGCTATCGCGACCCGGTGCAGTGGGTGCGCACGATTGACATGATGCGTGAGTTGGTGGCACGCGGAACGCACGGTGCCGCCGCTGGTGCCGCTGGTGCCGCTGGTGCCACTGGTGCCGCTGGTGCCACTGGTGCCGCGAGCGCGGCGTGTGGCGCGGCGGAGTTTATGGTGCCCGCACACGGCAGACCAGTGGCCGGCAACGCCAACATCAGCGAACTGCTTACCGCCTATCGCGACGCGATTGCCTTTACCCACGATCAGGCGGTGCGCTTCATCAATAAGGGTTACACACCCGATGAACTGGCCGAGACCCTGCCCGCGCTGCCCGCACATCTGGCCGCGCACGCCTGGCTGGGCGAGTATTACGGCACGGTCAAGCACTCGGTGCGCCAGGTGTTCAGTGGGCAACTGGGCTGGTTCGATGGTGACCCGGCCACGCTGGACCCGGTACCACGCGCCGAACGCGCGCGCCGGCTGGTGGCGCTGATGGGCGGTGCTGTGCGGGTGCAGGCCGAGGCGAGTAGCGCGCTCGAAGCCGGTGATGCACGCTGGGCCGCAGAGCTTGCCAGCTATCTGGTGCGCATCGATGGCAGCGATGCGGTGGCCAAACAACTCAAGGCCGCTGCCCTGCGCAAGATGGGCTTTGCGAGCGACAACGTCAACTGGCGCAACTGGATGCTCACCGCGGCGCACGAGCTCGAAGGCAAGTACGACGCGTTGCCCTACCGAGGCGGGGCGGGGTTTTCGTCGGAAGACATTCTGGCCGGCCTGCCGCTGGAGAACCTGCTGCAGTTTCTCGCGGTGCGCGTCGCCGCCGAGCGCTGCTTTGATGCGCATCACCTCATTGCGCTTACCTTCACGCCAGATGAAAAACGCTTTGTGCTTGAGTTGCGCCGCGGCGTGTTGCAGGTTCATGCATCGCCCCAAGAAGCGCTCCAGGAGCGGGTCTCAGCCATATTGACCTTGACGCGTCAGGCCTTCATCGCCCTCGGTCGCGGCACCCCCTTCATGGAATTGGCCGCCCAAGGCAGTGTGCGCGTGACACAGGGCAACGCCGAAGCGCTGGCACAATTCTTCGCCTGCCTGGATCCGCAACCTGCGCATCCGCCAAAACTGGCTTCACGTTAGGAGACCCGCATGTCTGTCCTCTCACTGCCCTGCGTGATGCGCGCAGCAGGCAGCGCCACCTTCGCTCTGCTCTGCGTGCTCGCCATCGCACCGGCGCAAGCGCAAATCCCGCTCAAGATCGTCACCGCCGATCAGCCCGGCGGCGGTATGGATTCCCTGATCCGCCCGATGGCCGAGCGCCTCGGGCGTGAGCTGGGCCGCCCGGTGATCGTCGAAAATAAACCGGGCGGGCGCGGCCAGATCGGGGCGCAAGCGGTGTTGCAGGCCCCGGCCGATGGCAACACCATGTTCATCACGGTCCAAACGGCGTTTGTGGTCAACCCGCACGTATACAAATACAACTTCGATCCACTCAACGATTTCGTGCCGGTCACCGATCTTGGACGCGGCAGCTTGCTGCTGGTGGTGCATCCGCAGGTGCCGGCCAAAACCGTGAAGGAGTTGATCGAGTGGGTCAAGACCCGGCCGCGGGGCAGCGTCAACTACGCTTCCTACAGCCCCGGCACGCTCTCGCATTTCGGCGGCGTGCTGCTCAATCAGACGGGTGGCGTCGAGATGCAGCACGTGCCCTACAAGGCCTCACCCGATGCGCTAAAGGATTTGATCCCCGGCACCATGCAGGTGATGTGGGACGGCCCGGCCACCTCGACCCAGTTTGTCAAAGCGGGCCGCTTGCGCGCGTTGGCTTTCATGGGCAGCAAACGCATGCCACTGTTGCCGGATCTGCCCACCATCCGCGAGGCGGGCTATCCGGAAATCGAGAACGATGGCTGGATCGGCACCTTCGCTGCCAAAGGCACATCGCCTGACGCCATTGCAAAAATCCGTGACGGCATGGCCCGCGTGCTCGCCACGCCCGAGATCAAAACGTTCTACGGCAACTTTGGCTTCGAACCGGGCGGTCTGCCCACCGCCGATTTCGCACGCCTCATCAAGAGCGATCACGAGCGCTGGGGAAAATTCATCAAGGCGATTGGGTATACCGGAGAGCCTTGATGAGGAATCGAGTTGATGGTGTCAGCTCGTGATGCCGCTATGCACTACGCTGGAAAGGCGCATGGATAGGCGCTCCCAGGGCGGTGCGGCCTGACAGCCGCGCCAGCAGAGGCTGTCAGGGCAGGGTGCCGGGCGTTTTCGCATACGCCGCACGCCGCGCCTGAAGCACCCACGGAGCAGCGAGCAGCGCCAGCAGCCGTACCGATGCTATTTCATGTTGCAGCCACTGCGGCCGGGTGCCGAGCAGGTTGAAGGTGGCGACGCAGCGGCCTGCCTCAACCAACGGCACATTGATGACGGCATGCAGGCCGAGCGAAGCAATGCGCGCGTGATCGTCGAACACTGCCGCCAGCGCTGCATCACCTTCACCGGTGAATACTTCTGCACGCAGCAGCAACTGATGGGTCCAGGG
>JANNCZ010000052.1:0-2618 GCA_031387185.1 Burkholderiales bacterium | reverse complement strand
CAACGGACGCGGTGGCTCGCTGAGCATGCACGCGCACCTGCGCGAAGGCGATGCCATCGATGTGGAAACGCCGGGCGCCGCACTGCTCGACAACGCATTCCCCTTGGCAGACAACGCCAAGCGATTCCTCTTCATCGCCGGTGGCATCGGCATCACACCGATTTTGTGCATGGTGCGCACGCTGCAAGCTTGTGAAGACACACAGGAGCGCGCGCCGGTGCCGTTCAAGCTCTACTACCTGACACGCGATGCTGCCAGCGCTGCCTACCGCGATGAAATCACGGCACTCGGCACCAGGGCGCTGCTGCATCACGACGAAGGCGATGCCGCCAATGCATACGACCTGTGGCCGGCGCTGGAGAAGCCCGCCGCCGGTACCCACGTCTACTGCTGCGGCCCGCGCGGGCTGATGGATGCGGTGCGTGACATGACCGGGCATTGGCCCGCGAGCGCGATTCACTTCGAGAGCTTTGGCGTGGGCGATGCCGCGCGGTACGAGGCCAATCAGCCATTCACCATCAAGCTCGCCAGGTCGGGCAGCGTGATTGCGGTCGACGCGCAACAGAGCGCGCTCGAAGCCTTGCACGCACACGGCTGCCGCGTCGCCAGTTCATGCGAAGCCGGTTCCTGCGGTTCGTGCCGCACGGCGTATTTGTCCGGCGATGTCGAGCATCGTGATCTGGTGCTTGGTGAAGACGAGCAGACACACCAGATCATGGTGTGCGTGTCGCGCGCGCGCGGCGGTGAACTGGTGCTTGACCTATGACGACAATACCTCGCAAAGCCGCTCCTGGTGCGGCTCTCCGGCCTGCGGCCAGTTCCGCGCGCGACGCCAATAGCCAAGCGGCGGGCGCATCAGCATCACACGCTGAAGGGCAGCGTGTCATCCGTCTCGGTGTCGCGGGCCTCGGCCGCGCCTTCACCTTGATGTTGCCCACCTTCTTTGCCGACGCACGCGTGCGTCTGGTGGCCGCGGCCGATCCGCGCGCAGAAGCCTGTGCACGCTTTCGCCAGGACTTCAACGCTGCGGCGTACAGCAGCATCGACGCCCTGTGCGCCGACCCCAACGTTGACGTGATCTACCTCGCCACGCCCCATCAATATCACGCAGAGCACGTGCGCATCGCCGCCGCCCACGGCAAACACGTGCTGGTCGAAAAGCCGATGGCGGTCACGCTCGAACAGTGCCGCGCAATGATCGACGCCGCGCGTGCGGCCAAGGTGCATCTCATCGTCGGTCACAGCCACAGCTTTGACGCGCCGATCCTGCGCGCGCGCGCCATCATCGCCAGCGGCGCACTGGGCGCTGTGCGCATGGTTAACGCGCAGTACTACACAGACTTCATGTACCGCCCGCGCCGTCCGGAAGAACTTGACACCGCGCAGGGCGGCGGCGTGCTGTTCAGCCAGGCC
The DNA here is from genome assembly GCA_031387185.1 of Burkholderiales bacterium. Classification (GTDB taxonomy): domain Bacteria; phylum Pseudomonadota; class Gammaproteobacteria; order Burkholderiales; family JAEUOS01; genus CANJDH01. The sequence goes on along the minus strand of JANNCZ010000052.1, from coordinate 1,205 downwards.
GCGCACCAGATCGACATCGTGCGCCTGCTGAGCGGCGGCATGGCCACCACCGTGCGCGCACACAGCGGCGCATGGCATCCCGCGCGCGCCGCGCCGGGTGGGCGGCCTGCCGAGGGCGCGTACAGCGCGTTGATTGGGTTTGGTGGCAGCGGGTCTAGCGGCGGCGGGCCTGCTGGCGGCGAGTCCGATGGCGGTGCGCCGGCCACATCATTCGCCTCAGTCAGCTACAACGGCTACGGCTACTACGACAGCGACGAGCTGTGCGACGCGATTGGCGAACTGGGCATGCCCAAAGCGTTGGCGAACACGTCGCCCTACCGGAGCGGGCGCGCAAAGCTCGGCAACACACCAGATGCCGCCGTCGAAGCGCAGGCCAAAGCCGCGCGCAACTACGGCGGTGCCAACTACGTCCCTCCAACCGCCATCGCGCCGCATCATCAACACTTCGGCCATCTGCTGGTCTCGTGCGAGCGCGGCGACATCAAGCCCGGCCCGCGCACGGTGACGGTCTATGGCGATGATGCGCGCAGGGTCGAAGAATTGCCCGCGCCGCTGATACCGCGCGTCGAGGTGATCGACGAACTCTACGCCGCCGTCGTCAACGGCGTCGCACCCCTGCACGATGGCGCATGGTCGATGGCGACACTGGAAGTCTGTCTCGCCATGCTTGAATCCGCGCGCAGCGGGCGCGAGGTGACGTTGCACCATCAAGTGCCGGTGCCTGCGGTGCCTGCGGTGCCCGCAGTGTCCGCGGTGCCCGCAGTGCCCGTGGCGCACGCGCCATGAGCCAGCACGCTGCCGGGAGCGATGCGGGGCTTGCCGTGAAAGCCCGCAGCGCCATGCCAAAAAGTGCTGACAGCGCCGCAGTCGTCCTGCGTCACTGGCGCGAAGCGGTACCCAATGACCGCCTCGCGCATCTGGTCAAGGACGCCTCACGCGTGCTCAACCGCGCGCTGCAAGAGCGCCTCGCACAGCACGACGTCTCGTTCGGTCACTGGACCTTCCTGCGTATCCTGTGGGAGCACGATGGCCTTACGCAGCGCGAACTCAGCGGTCAAGCGGGTGTGATGGAGCCGACCACGCACACGGCACTTGCCGCAATGGAAGCGCGTGGCCTGATCGAGCGGCGGCGGCGCGCCGGCGATTTGCGCAATCAACACATCTTCGTCACCGCCGCAGGCAAAAAACTCAAGGCGCAACTGGTG
>JANNCZ010000151.1:0-8192 GCA_031387185.1 Burkholderiales bacterium | reverse complement strand
CTCGGGTGAGATGCTCGCCAAGGCGCGCGCGGCTTTGCCTTCAGCGCAGTGGATCGAATCGGGCATCGCTGCCTGGCAGCCCGATGCGCCGGTCGACCTGATCTATTCCAACGCCGCGCTGCACTGGCTGCCCTGCCACGCCGCATTGTTCCCCGCATTGATGCACAAGCTCAAACCCGGTGGCGTGCTCGCGGTGCAAATGCCGCGCAACTGGGGCGCGCCCTCGCACACGGCGATCGACGCCGCACTCGACGCACTCGGCCTCGCGCCTGCGCAACGCGCGGCCATCAACGCCGCCAAACTCAACACCCCGGTGTCAGAGCCGGCGCATTACTACGACTGGCTTATGCCGCACGCCAGACAAATCGACATGTGGGAGACTCTCTACACCCATGTGCTCACCGGCGAGAACGCGGTGGCCGAATGGGTCAAGGGCACGGCGTTAATCCCCGTGATGAATGGCCTGAAAGCCTTGGTGGATGCGGGTGTTGGTGGCATGGCCCCGGAGAGCGGCTTGCACCAACGATTCTGGGCTGATTACTGTGCAAGAACCAATGCTGCGTATGCGCAGCGCGGTGACGGCACGACGTTGTTGCAGTTCCGGCGTTTGTTTTTGGTGGCGGTGAAGTTGGCGAAGTAGGTTCCTACCAGTTGTCATCATTGGCGGCTTTAATTTTGATGAGTTGATTGAATCGGCTAAGTAATTTGGCAGGGACATCTTTGCGTCGGCCATTGAGGGTGTCACGTAGTTCCGACCGAGGGTGTCGCGAAAAAGACAGCCCATATTCTTGCCGATACGCAGCCAGGCAGTCAGTCTTGAGTCGATGTGTATTAGTGTGTAGAATAACGAGATGAACAGCGCCGATGTCATACGCCGCCTGAAGACTGAAGGCTGGGCCGAGGTGAATGTGACCGGTTCGCATTACAAGTTCAAGCATCCCGCCAAAGCTGGGCACGTGGTGGTACCGCATCCCAAACGCGACCTGCCAACCGGCACACTGCGCAACATTTATCGCCAAGCTGGCTGACCGTGGAAATAGGAGTCTGTCATGCTCTATCCCCTGTATGTGCATCACGACGACGGCAGTGCCTATGGCGGCACGTTTCCGGATTTTCCCGGTTGCTTCACTGCAGCTGATGATTTGGCCGATTTGCCGCGCATGGCGCAGGAGGCGGTGGAAGTGTTTTTTGATGGTGAAGATGCTGACATTGCGCAGCCTAGCGATATCTCGCGTTGGAAAAGTGATGCCGCCTATCAGGAGGGGTTTTGGTTGTTGGTTGAGATTGATCTTGCGCGGGTGAACGCCAAGCCCTTACGTTTGAATGTGTCGTTACCGGCGCATCTGGTGCAGCGCATCGACCGCTACGCCGAGGCGCATCATATGACGCGCAGTGGCTTTTTGGCGCGTGCGGCTGTGGCATCGCTTGCGCAAGGCGTTTGACCGCTTCGCTGGCCGCAAAACCTGGGTAGTCAAGGCCTGAGGCGGCTATGCCTACAATAGCCGCCCACACCAACGCTCTCGAGCGCATTCGTGTTTCACTTCGACTGCAGCACAGAGGAATTTCGCGCGCCCAATTTGATTCCTGTTACCCTATCCGCCCCTCTCTGAACCGCGTCATCCCGCGCCACCGCCATGTCCGATTCCCAAGACCGCGTCCTCTATGAAATGGTGATGCGTGACGACCGCAGGCCGTCGCCATTTTGCTGGCGTACGCGCATGGCATTGGCGCACAAGGGCCTCGATTATGCGACGGTGCCGGTGAAGTTCACCGACAAGCAGGTGATCGCGTTTGCCAACACCAAGCAGGTGCCGGTGCTGGTTGATTTTGGCGAAGTGGTGAGCGATTCGTGGGCGATTGCGAAGTATCTCGACGACAATTATTACGCGGAGCGGCCGCTGTTGATGGGCGGTGGCACGCGCTTTGTGAATCAGTGGGTCGATACGCAATTGCATCCGGTGCTGGTGCGGCTGGTGTTGAAGGATATTTACGATCACGTGCATCCGGATGATCGCGAGTATTTCCGTACGACGCGCGAGCAGCGCTTTGGCATGACGATTGAAGCGGTTCACGCCGAGCGGCCCAAGCATGAGCAGGAGTTCAAGCGGATACTGGGTTTTTTGCGCGAGATGCTGCGCGCGCAGCCGTTTGTTTGCGGCAAGTCGCCCGCGTATGCCGATTACATCGTGTTTGGCGCGTTTCAGTGGGCGCGCTCGATCAGCCCGTTTGTGCTGCTCGACAAGGCGGACCCAATCGCCGAGTGGCGTGACCGCATGTGCCGCCTCTATGGCAGTCTCGCCAACACCGTGCCGCATTACGATTGAGGCCTGCGACAAAGCGGCCTGGCGAGGCACATTTTGTATTGTGAAAAGACGTTTCAAATGGAAGGCACAAAGGGGACGCTTTGTGCTACAGTCGCGCACCTTTTTTCTTGAACCGGGTTTTCCTGGACGAAGAATGCGTGTTTCTCCGGAGTGTCTGAGCGGGTCAGAAGCCTGATTCGACGCGCCGAGCGAAGTCCCCCTCATCCCGCCACGGACTTCGGCACCTCTCCCACCAAAACACAGTTCGTTTCCTTTGACTTCCAAAGAGGAGCGCGGATGAGCGCACAACTGAATAACCTCGGCGCAGCACCAAGCTGGGTCAAAAATGCCAAGCTCAAAGATTGGGTAGCGACCACTGCGGCGCTGACCAAGCCCGACCGCATCTACTGGTGCGACGGCACGCAAGAAGAGTACGACCGCCTGATGGCCGAGATGTGTGCCACTGGCATGATCAAGAAATTGAACCCGGTGAAGCGCCCCGGCTGCTTTCTCGCGCTATCCGACCCGCAAGACGTGGCGCGCGTCGAAGAGCGCACCTTTGTTTGCTCCGAGACGCAAGCCGCTGCCGGCCCGATGAACAATTGGGTGGCGCCGGCCGAAATGCGCGCCACCATGGGCAAGCTGTTTGACGGCTGCATGCGCGGCCGCACCATGTATGTGGTGCCGTTTTCGATGGGGCCGCTGGGCTCCCACATTGCGCAGATTGGCGTTGAGTTGTCTGACTCACCCTACGTCGCCGTCAGCATGAAGCTGATGACGCGCATGGGCCGCGCGGTGTATGAGGTGCTGGGAGCCGATGGTTATTTCGTGCCGTGCGTACACTCGGTGGGCGCACCCTTGCAGCCCGGTCAAAAAGACGCGCGCTGGCCCTGCAACAACGAGCAAAAATGGATTGTGCACTACCCTGAAACCCGCGAGATCTGGAGCTTTGGCTCGGGCTACGGCGGCAATGCGCTGCTCGGCAAAAAGTGCCTGGCGCTGCGCATCGCCTCGGTGATGGCGCGCGACGAGGGCTGGCTCGCCGAACACATGCTGATCCTTGGCGTGACCAATCCGCAAGGCGAGAAGACTTATGTCACCGGCGCGTTCCCCTCCGCCTGCGGCAAGACCAATTTTGCGATGCTGGTGCCACCCAAAGGATTTGAGGGCTGGAAGGTGACGACGATTGGCGAAGACATCGCCTGGATCAAGCCCGGCAAGGATGGCCGTCTGTACGCGATCAACCCTGAGGCCGGCTATTTCGGCGTCGCCCCGGGCACCAACTATCACTCCAATCCCAATTGCATGAAGGCGATTGAGGCCGACACGATTTTCACCAACGTGGCCGAGACGCCCGATGGCGACGTGTGGTGGGAAGGCATGACGCCTGAAGCGCCGGCCAAATTGACCGACTGGCAAGGCAAAGAGTGGACGCCGGAAACCGGCAAAAAAGAAGGCCGCCTCGCCGCCCATGGCAACTCGCGTTTTACGGTGGCGGCCACGCGGTGTCCGTCGCTCGATGCGCAGTGGGACGACCCTAACGGCGTGCCGATTTCGGCCTTCATGTTCGGTGGCCGCCGCTCGGACACGCAGCCCTTGGTGGTCGAGTCGCTCGACTGGGAAGACGGCGTCTACAAGGCTGCAACCATGGGGTCGGAGACCACCGCAGCCATTGCCGGCAAGCAGGGCGTGGTGCGCCGCGACCCGATGGCGATGATCGCCTTTGTCGGCTACAACATGGGCGATTACTTCAAACATTGGCTCAAGATCGGCAAATCGATCAGCCACGCACCGAAGATTTATCAAGTCAACTGGTTCCGCAAAAATGCCGAGGGCAAGTTCGTGTGGCCCGGCTTTGGTGAGAACATGCGCGTGTTGAAGTGGGTGGTTGAGCGCTGCCAAGGCAAAGCGGCGGCGGCATCGACTGCGCTCGGCGCGACCCCGGAATACAAGGATCTGGACTGGCAAGGCCTTGATTTTGATGCGGCCAAGTTTGCCAGCGTGTCGACCATCGACAAGGTGCAGTGGCAGGCCGAACTGGCGATGCACGATGAGTTGTTCAAAAAGCTGGAGGGTTATGTGCCCGCCGAGCTTTTGCAAAAGCGCAAGGGGCTGGAGACAAGACTGGCGGGATAACACCGCCGGCGGATAAAAAGCTGGATCAAAGCAAGAAGCACTACACAGCAATAATAATCAGGCAATATTCAGCAACAAACAAAAAGGCCGCTCAGAGAGCGGCCTTTTTGTCGATGCCAGTTTGAATGTTCTTGTACGTTTTATGCCACGAAGTGCATACTCCGGGCCGACGAAACATTTTGGCCCATTCAGGGCGTTGACAGCCCCAAGCGCTGCGTTGTTTCACGTGAAACCTTCAGGAGGAAGCACTATGCAAAAGACCCTAGTTGCCGCCAGTCTTCTGGCCACTGCTGCCGTCTTCGCCGCCGCGCCAGCCGTCGCGCAGATAGCTGTCTCCGCCAACGACGGCAAGGTCAAAATGGAAAACGGCGTCGTCAAAACCGTGCCCAACAACCCGGACACGGTCGCCATCATCGACCTCAAGGCAAAGCCGCCCAAGTTGTTGCACGAGATCGAGGCACCGACCTCAATCGTTGGCCCGCCGACCTCGGCCGCCGTTTCGCCGGACGGCAGTATTGCGCTGGTCACTGCCAACATGAAGCTCGACAATTCCGACCCGCCCAAGCAGGTGCCGGACAACCGCATGTCGGTGATTGACCTCACCCTCAACCCGCCGGCGGTGATCGCGACGGTTGAAACCGGCAAAGGCCCGGCAGGGGTGGCGATTTCGCCCAAGGGCAATCTCGCGCTGGTGGCGAACCGCGAAGAGGGGACGGTCTCGGTGTTCGCGATTGACGGCAAAAACCTCACCTCCCTGGGCAAGATCGATCTGGGCAACGAAAAGTCTGGTGCTTCTGGCGTGGCCATCAGCCCCGGCGGCCGCATGGCGCTGGTGACGCGCGACGGCGACAACCGCACCTCGGTGTTGGCCATCGAGCAAACTGGTGTGGTCTACACCAAGCGCGACATCTACTCCGGCCTGCGTCCCTACGGCGTGCAAATTTCGAGCAAGGGCAATGTCGCGGTGGTGGCCAACATTGGCATCGGCCAGGGCGACGCCGACACGGTCAGCTTGATCGACCTGTCGCTCAACCCGCCGCGCGTGGTCGAAACCATCAGCGTGGGTCAAACGCCCGAAGGCATATCCATGAGCCCGGACGGCAACTGGGTGGCTGTTACCGTGATGAACGGCAGCAACAAGCCGATCGCCTCGCCGTTTTACAACGCCTTCGGTGTGCTCAAACTCTACAAGGTAGTGGGCAAGAAACTGGTCTACAGCTCAGAAGTCTCGACCGGCGTGTGGACCCAGGGCATCGCGTTCACGCCAGACAGCAAGACCATGCTGGTGCAGAACAAGGAGCAAAAAGAGTTGCAGGTGCTGGCGATCCGCAATGGCAAAGTGGTCGATACCAAACAGCGCATCGCGATGAAGAACGGTGGGGCGGGGATCGGGACGCGTTAGGGGATGTGCCAGGGATAGTGGTGTGGCCGGGTACGGCCACAATAAGCGGTAGAGTCGGTTGTGGCAGCAGTGCAGGTAGCGAAGTGCGTAGGCCTGCGTCGAAGCCGGGTGTAGAGCGCCGGCGCTGGGTCGACCGGGTCAAGGTTCGCGCGCAGCACGCTTCACGATGGTTTCACGTGAAGCAACGCTGCTCACAACAGGTCGTTTCACGTAAGCCATTCCCGCCTGAAACGGTCTGTTTCACGTGAAACAGCCCCGCCGTCTTGAGTTGGAAAAGCGCGGTGTGCGGGCTTAAAACACGGACTTGAAACTGCCTGCCGGCCACATGTGCGCAGGTATAATCGCGCTCCCCAATCTGCGCCAAGATGGTCAGAGCCACCCCGCAGGAAACCCGGTCAAATCCGCTCCACCCCAAGCCGCGCGCCATGCCCGCCAGCATCACCTATACCCACCCGGACACCTACGACGTCATCGTCGTTGGCGGTGGTCACGCGGGCAGCGAGGCCGCGCTGGCGGCGGCGCGTATGGGCGCCAAGACGCTGCTGTTGACGCACAACATCGAAACCCTCGGGGCGATGAGCTGCAACCCGTCGATCGGCGGCATCGGCAAGGGCCACCTGGTCAAGGAAGTTGACGCCCTCGGCGGCGCGATGGCGATTGCTACGGACGAAGCCGGCATCCAGTTCCGCATCCTCAATTCGAGCAAAGGCCCGGCTGTGCGCGCGACGCGTGCGCAGGCCGACCGCGTGTTGTACAAGCAAGCGATCCGCACACGCCTGGAAAACCAGCCTAATCTCACGCTGTTCCAGCAAGCTTGCGATGACCTGATCGTCGAGACCATCGATGGAGCCGAGCGCGTCACGGGTGCGGTTACCCAGCTTGGCATCGCCTTCAAGGGCCGCACGGTGGTGCTGACAGCGGGGACGTTTCTCTCCGGCCTGATCCATGTCGGCCTCAACCATTACGAAGCCGGGCGCGCGGGTGATCCGCCGGCCAAATCGCTTGGCGCGCGGCTCAAGGAATTGAAGCTGCCGCAAGGCCGCCTCAAAACCGGCACGCCGCCGCGCCTCGACGGCAGCACCATCGACTTCACCGGGCTTGCCGTGCAACCCGGCGACGACCCGGTGCCGGTGTTCTCCTTCCTCGGTCGAGCAAGCATGCACCCGCGCCAGTTGCCGTGCTGGGTGACGCACACCAACCAGCAGACTCACGACATCATTCGTGGCGGCCTCGACCGCTCACCCATGTTTACCGGGGTAATCGAAGGCGTCGGGCCGCGCTATTGCCCGAGCATTGAAGACAAGATTCACCGCTTTGCCGACAAGTCGAGCCACCAGATTTTTCTGGAGCCCGAGGGCCTGACGACCAACGAGATTTACCCCAATGGCATCTCGACCAGCCTGCCGTTTGACGTGCAGCTGGCGCTGGTGCGCTCGATGCAAGGCTGCGCGCGCGCGCAGATTTTGCGCCCCGGCTATGCGATTGAATACGACTACTACGACCCACGTGCCCTCAAAGCCTCGCTGGAAACCAAATCCATCTCCGGGCTGTTTTTCGCCGGCCAGATCAATGGCACTACCGGCTACGAAGAAGCGGCCGCCCAGGGCCTGCTCGCGGGCCTCAACGCCGCGCTGCAAATCCAGGGGCGCGACGCCTGGTGTCCGAAGCGCAGCGAAGCCTATCTGGGCGTGCTGGTCGACGACCTCATCACCCGCGGCGTCGCCGAGCCGTACCGCATGTTCACCAGCCGCGCCGAGTTTCGCCTGAGCCTGCGCGAAGACAATGCCGACGCGCGCCTGACCGAAATTGGCCGCCAACTCGGCTGCGTGGACGATGTGCGTTGGGATTTTTATTGCCGCAAACGCGATGCCGTGGCGCGCGAAGAAGAGCGCCTCAAATCGTTGTGGGTAAACCCTCACATCCTCGATAAACAAGAGTCAGAGCGGGTTTTGGGAACCATGATCGAGCGCGAGCACAATCTGCTCGATCTGCTCAAACGCCCGGCGGTGGACTACGCGGGCGTTACCGGCATGGTGTTTGGCGCGGCTGTTGGTGGCGCGGATGCCACTGGGAATAGGGCCGCCGCGACCTCAATCGGCCCCGGCCAGTTCGATGCCGACATCGCCACCCAAGTGATCGGCCAGATCGAAATCCGCGCTAAATACCAGGGCTACATCACCCGCCAGGCCGAAGAAGTCGAGCGCCACGCTGGTCAGGAAAACGCTGTGCTGCCCGACGATCTCGATTACGCCCAGGTGCGCGGATTGACCCGCGAAGCGCAAACCAAACTCATCCAGCAGCGCCCGCAAACCATCGGGCAGGCATCGCGCATTCAGGGCATTACGCCGGCG
>JANNCZ010000029.1:0-8544 GCA_031387185.1 Burkholderiales bacterium | reverse complement strand
AGCCGCTCGCAGCCCGAGGACGACCTGCTGATCCTGTACACCAGCGGCACCACCGGTTACCCGAAGGGGGCGGCGATCAGCCACCGCGCCGAAATCGCGCGGGCGATGATCGCGATGGCCGACGGCCAGCTGTATCCCGGCCGGGGCACCATCACCTGGTCGCCGCTGTATCACATCGGCGGCACCGATCCGACGCTGGGCGAACTGATGAACGGCGATACCACCTTTGTGGTCGACGGCTTCCAGCCGACGCAGTTGCTCGAGATCATGGCGCGCGAGAGGCTCGGCAACGTGACGCTGATGCCGGCCTCGATCGGCCGGGTGATCGACGAGCTGCACCGCACCGGCCTCAAGCCAAAGAGCCTGATGACCTGCGGTGCGATGGCCGACCTGGTGCCGCGGCATCAGATCGCGGAAGTGACGACCCTGCTCAACGCCACGTTCCGCAACACCTTCGGCTCGACCGAAACCGGCGGCCCGCCCGCCAGCGGGCACTTGATACCGGTCGGCACGACGCCTGAGCGGCTGTCCAAGGTGCAGAGCTCCTATTGCCGCATCCGGCGGGTCGATGAAGAAGACCGCGACGTGGCGGACGGCGCGCCCGGCGAGGTGCTGTTTCGCGGGCCGTCGCTGTTCTCGGGATACTGGAACGCACCGGAGGTGAACGCCGAGGACTTTCGCGACGGCTGGTTCCACATGGGCGACATGATGGTGCGCAACCCGGACGGCACGCTGGACTTCGTCGATCGACGCAAGTACCTGATCAAGTCGGGCGGTGAAAACATCTACCCGGCGGAGATCGAGCGCTTCCTGCTCGGCAGCCGCCGCAACGCCGATGCGGTGATCGTGCGCACGCAGGATGCGCACTGGGGTGAAGTGCCGGTGGCCTTCGTGGTGCGGGCAGACGAGACGCTGACTGCTGAGGACGTGCTGGCGCTGTGCCGCGGCAAGATCGCCAATTACAAGCTGCCCAAGGAAGTGCACTTCATCCTGGAAGCGGAAATGCCGCGCAGCGAGACCAGCAAGGTCAAGCGCTTCGAGCTGGAGGCGCGGCTCAAGGGCGCTTGAGCGGGGCCTGCGCCGATCCAGGTTGACCGGCCCAGGAGTCTGTGCGCTGCAAGACAGTGCGCCTGGCGCTACGGCGGCATACTTGGATCCCGATTGGCAGGTCCCGACCGCCAGCGCTTCGCCTGCCGATAATCATTCACCAGGACCCATTCCCGTGGTCGATTCCGCCGCGATCCTGAACGCCAAAGTCCTTATCGTCGACGACCTGCAGGCGAACGTGACCCTGCTTGAGATGGTCCTGCAGGGCCATGGATACGTTTCAGTCAGCTCGACGATGGATCCGCACGCCGTGTGCGATCTGCATCGCGCCAACCGCTATGATCTGATCCTGCTTGACTTGAATATGCCCGGCCTCGACGGGTTCGGCGTCATGGAAAGCCTCAGGGCCATTGAGCAGGATGGCTATCTGCCGGTGCTGGTCATCACCGCCCAGCCAGACAAGAAGCTGCGCGCGCTCAAAGCCGGCGCGAAGGATTTCCTCACCAAGCCGTTCGACGTCGCCGAAGTGCTCGCCCGCGTGAGCAACATGCTCGAAGTGCGCCTGCTCCACCTCGAAACGAAGCGGTATAGCGAGGAACTTGAGCGGACCGTGCAGGAACTGCACAAGAGCCGCGAGCGGATCCGGCAACAGGCAGCGGAAGTCTCCGGCCTTTACGACCGGCTCGTGCTCGAGCACCAGCGGCTGGTGGAGTCGAGCGCCCAGCCCGGCGCCATGGTCGGCGTGGTCAAAGACGTGCACGCCACCACGCCGTGGTGGCGCAGCCTGTGGCTGCGCCACCGCTGGCTGCAGCTCAACCTGATTACCGCGTTCATCGCTGCCGGGGTGATCGGTTTGTTCCAGGAAACCATCGACCGGCTGCTGATTCTCACCATGTTCCTGCCGGTGCTGGCCGGCCAGTCGGGCAACACCGGGAGCCAGGCGCTGGCGGTGACGCTGCGCGCGGTGTTCATGGGGGAACTGGAGCTGGGCAAGCAGAAGGCGCTGGTCATGAAGGAGGCACTGCTCGGCTTGCTCAACGGCGCCCTCGTCGGTATCGTGGCGGCGACCTCCATGTACGTGGTCGCGCTCGTCAAGCACATGCCCAACGCCCACATGCTCAGCCTGGTGGTGTTCCTCGCGATGGTCGGCAGCTGCGTCATCAGCGGGGCGTGCGGCGCGGTCATGCCGCTGATCCTGAAAAAGCTCGGCGCCGACCCGGTCATCGCGTCGTCCATCTTCCTGACCACCGCCACCAACGTGGCGAGCATGGCGCTGCTGCTGGGGCTTGCATCGCTGCTGGTGAAGTAGGCGCAGTGGGGCGTACGACGAATCGCTGCGCGACGGGGAGGTGTGGGTGGGATTGTGGCGTTGCGGGCAGAGGAGGCCACAGTCTTATTGTTCTTTTCACCAAAAACATCCCTGAGCCCTCTTGCGCTATAGAAGAGCGGGACTTCGTAAAACACGTATTGCCGACCAACGGCATCTACCGAAAAACTATTCCGATCCAACTTATCGCTCCCAGCTCAAGGGGCCGTGACGCACATCCTTATTTCAAACGTTCCGAATGGTGCCGTCGGCATTTATGAGATTCGCGAGACGTATACGGAGAATGTCGAACTCGGAATGGTGTGTCCACTTCAACCAGACAGGAAGCCTAATCCGCCTTCGCCCCCGACTCCTTCACCACCTTGCCCCACTTGACGATGTCGCTGCGGATCACGCGCGCGAATTCGTCGGGCGAATTGCCGATGATTTCCACGCCCAGCCCGGCGAGGCGCTGCACCACTTCGGGGTCGCGCAGGGCTTTGAGCATCGCGGCATTGAGCTTGTCGATGATCGGCCGTGGTGTGCCGGCGGGGCTAAGCAGGCCGAGCCAGAAGCCGACATCGAAGCCGGGCAGGCCGCTCTCGGCCACCGTCGGCACGTCGGGCAACTGGCCAAAGCGCTTGGCCGTGCTCACCGCCAGCGCACGCAGCTTGCCGGCCTTCACTTGCGCGAGCGAGGTGATCGGATTGTTGAACATCATCGTGATCTGCCCGCCCAGGAGGTCGGCGGTGGCCGGTGCCTGGCCTTTGTAGGGCACCAGGGTGATGTCGATCTGCGCCGTGCTCTTGAGCAGTTCACCGGCGAGGTGCGAGGCGGTGCCCGCGCCGCTCGAGCCGAACGTGAACGCACCCGGTTTCGCCTTGGCCTGCGCGATCAGTTCGCCCAGGTCTTTCGCCGTCACCGACGGATGCGCGACGAGGATGAAGGGTGTGAGACCGGCCAGGGTGATGGGCGCGAAGTCCTTTTCGAAGTTGTACGGCAGCTTGGAATACAGGCTCACGCTGATGGTGTCGCCCACCTGCGCCTGCAGCAGGGTGTAGCCATCGGGCGCGCTCTTGGCCACGGCGTCGGCGCCGATGATGCCGGCCGCGCCGGTGCGGTTATCGACTACCACAGGCTGGCCCCACTCCTGCGTGAGCTTTTGCGCCAGGGCGCGCGCCATGATGTCGCTCGGGCCCCCGGCGGCAAAGGGGACGACGATGCGGATCGGGCGGCTCGGATACGCCGCTGCGTCTTCGGCGGCGTGTGCCGGTGCGAGCATCGTTGCGACGGTGAGCAGCGCGGCACAGCATGCGAGCAGCGTTCGCCGCAGGTGGCGTTGCATGAAAATGCCAGGGTGGCTTGTGTGGGCGATGGTCGAGGTCATGGTGGTCTCCGTTATGTTTGGGACAAGACATCAGGCTGAGAGGCGCTGCCACCAACGCTTACAGGCCTTTATCCCCAAAAACCCGCATCCACCAACGGTTTCAGGACAATGCCATATGATACTTTTTCGTCTTATGTATTCATCAGCGCGGCAAATCCTGCCTGCTCAAAATGTGCATCCGCCGTCAACGCTTGCGCCAGGCCGAGGCGTGTCATCACCTCGAAGCTGATGCAATCGGTCAGACTCCATTCCTTGTCCTGGCGGCGCTCGAACAGTGCCAGGCCTCTCTCAAGCAATTCGCCATCAACGCTGATGATCTCGACACGTGCATCGGCCTGCAATTCACGGATGACCGTGATCGCTCCTGCGCGAAATGCCAGTCTTGAGAGAGCCGCGCCCAATTCCAGCAGCACCGCACTGGTGGTCACCAGAGAAACGTTGTCCCGTTCCGCCTGATCGAGTAATTGATTGGCACGTGCGTGATGCTGATCCGCGCCCGATGCCAGCGCAATCAGAAAACTGGTGTCGATGAACCAGCGCTCCACAGTCTGCCGCTACAGGCGGGTTTCGAAGTTGGTCGAGTAGTCGGCCGGCAAGTCGAGTGCGAGGGTGCGAGTCCGCTTCAACAGCGGGCCGCTGCCCTGTTGCGCACGCACGGCATGCACTTCAATCTCCACCACATCGCCGGGCTTGAGCCGTGCATCGGTGATACTGATGAGGCCCACGCCAGGCTCGCCGGTTTGACCAACCACCACACGTTGTGCGAAGACAGCACTCATTTGTGTCACCTTGTTTGACCATCCACTGGCAGCAAGTTTACTCGTGTCGGCGGGGTGCTGTTTCAGCGCTTGCCTTCGATCACGATCTCCACCAGGCGCGGCGCGTGCGCCGCGAACGCCTGCTCGATGGCGCCGCCAATCTCGTCCGGATGGCTCACGCGCACCCCCGGCACGCCCATGCCGGCAGCCATCTCGACGAAGCCGAGCGCCGGTGTGCCCAGGTCCATGTGCGGATACGGCTGGCTTGAGGCCGCATCGAAACGTTCGCGGAAAATATCAAGGTTGTGCTTGAGCACCCGGTATTCACGATTCGCGAGGATCACGAACACGATCGGCAGCTGATGGTGCGCCGCCGTCCACAGCGCCTGGATCGAATACATCGCCGAGCCGTCGCCGGATACGCACAGCACCGGGCGCCCTGTCGCGTCACCGTGGGCCAGCGCCGCGCCGATGGCCCCGGCCAGGCCCTGCCCGATGCCGCCGCCGCGCGCGCCGAGGTACTGGTCGGGCGCGTCGTAGGCGAATGCGGCTGCCATGTCGATGCTGGAGGTGATGGACTCTTCGACGATCACAGCGTTGGCCGGCGTAGCGCTGCGCAGTTCGGCCATCGCACGCGGCATCGAGATCGGCGTGCGCGCCCATGCTTTGGCCAGACGTGCCTGGTAGGCTTCGGTGTCGCGCGCCTTCTCGCTGGCCAGGCGCGCGCAACGTTCTCGTGCGGCGTCGCGCCAACCCGCGTTGGCGGCGCCTTCAGCGTCGATGGCGCCGCCGAGCGCGCGCAGTGCGGCGCCCATCTCTGCGACCATCCCGGCATCGACCGCGAAGTTATGCGCCAGCGCCTGCGGCGAGGATTCGATCTGCACCACCTTCGCGCCCTTGGGAAAAGGCGCGCCGGGGCTGAACCAGATCTCTTCGAAGAACGCGCCGCCGAGCAGCAGCACGAGGTCGGCGCCGGCGAGTGTCTTGCGGATGGCGGCCGCGTCGAAAGGCAGGGTGCCGCGTGCATGCGCATGCGTGCCGGGAAACGAGGCGTGGCCACGGATGCCTTCGAACCACACGGGCGCGCCGATCTGCCCGGCGAGCCGCACCAGATCATCGACGGCACCCGCGCGCGCGACTGCATCGCCCACCACAATCACCGGCGCACGCGCAGCGAGTATCAACGCGCTCATCTCCTGCACCGCCAGTGCATCCGCTGCGGGCGCACGGTACAGACGTCCCGGCGCTTGCGCGGCGTTGTGCGTCTCCTGCTCCATCACGTCGATCGGCAGCGCGACAAACACCGGCCCATAGGGTGGATCATGGGCGATCTTGAACGCGCGCCGCATCACCTCGTCCATCTCATCCGCGCTTTGCACCTGCGCACTCCATTTGGTGACCGGCGCCGCCATCGCGACGAGGTCGTGCGCGAGGATCGGGTCGCGCCGCAGCATGCGTGTGTCCTGCTGGCCGGCGGTCACCACCATCGGCGCGTTGGCCTTGAGTGCGTTGTAGAGCATGCCGATGCCATTGCCCAGGCCGGGCGCGGCATGCAGGTTGACCACGCCGGTGCGGCCGCTGGCGCGCGCGTAGTAGCTCGCTGCACCTACGGCGATGCCTTCATGCAGGGCCACCACGTAGTCGATAGCCGGCACACCGCCGAGCGCATCGAGCAGCGGGCTCTCGGTGGTACCCGGGTTGCCGAAGATGTGCCGCACGCCATGCAGCACCAGGCTTTGAATGAAGACATCGCGTCCGCGCATCGAATGCTCCACCTCTGGTGTCAGAAGGCTGCATGGTAACCGCAGCATTCGCCGCGTCAACGTACGCGACGCCAGCGTACGCGACGCCAGCCCTACAATTGCGGCATGCCCGTCCATCACCAACCCGTCCATCACCAACGCCTCGTACCGCAATGACAGTCCACCCAACTCGCCACGAAAACCCCGCGGCAATCCTCGCCAATCCAAGCGTGCAGCGCGTCTGTGCCGCATTGGCTGCGGCGGGCATTGCCACCGAGATCATCGTGCATGCCGAGCCCACCCACTCCTCGCAAGCCGCTGCCGATGTGCTTGGCATCGACGTGGCGCAGATCGCCAAATCGGTGATCTTCCGCAGCGAGAGCAGCGACCGCGTCGTACTGGTGATCGCCAGCGGTGCCAACCGCGTCAACGAAGCGCGGGTGGTGGCACAAATCGGTGAAGGCATTGGCAAGGCCAGCGCATCGTTTGTCAAAGAGCGCACCGGCTTCACTATCGGCGGCGTGGCGCCGCTCGGCCATCTCAATTCGCCGATCACACTGCTTGATGAGTCGTTGCTGCGTTTCGCGGTGATTTACCCGGCGGCAGGGCATCCCAACACCGGCTTTGCGGTTGCGCCGGCCGTGCTGGCCGGGGCCGCCGGGGCCACCGTCTGCGTGATTGTTTGAGATGGCCCGTATCGTTTCCCTGCATCTGTATCCGGTCAAGAGTTGCGCCGGCTGGACGCTTGATGCGGCCAGGCTGGGCCAGGCCGGCCTTGAGAGCGAAGGCGTGGGCGACCGTGAATGGATGATCGTCACGCCGGCCGGCCAGTTTTTGACCCAGCGCGAATACCCGCGCATGGCGCTGATCCGCACGTCGGTACAGGCCGGCAGCGAAGACGCCGTGCAGACGAGAGATGGCCGCAAAGCCTTGGTGGGAGCGGCTCCCGGCATGCCGGCCCTGCACGTGCCGCTGGCCGAATTCGCGTTGCGCAGCCCTGATCGCCATGTCACGGTGTGGAACCATGCCTGCGCTGCCTTTGATGAAGGCGATGCCGCCGCCGAGTGGCTATCGGATTTCCTGCATGCCAAGGCGCGCCTGGTGCGTTTCGATCCGGCGCACAAGCGCCTGTCGAATCGCCAGCGCACCGGTGCAGTCGAAGCGCAGAACCGCTTCTCGGATGGCTACCCGCTGCTCACCATATCGACTGCATCGCTCGACAAACTCAATGCGCGTTTGATGGAGGCTGGCCGCGAGGCGATCCCGATGAACCGCTTTCGCCCCAACATCGTGATCGACGATGTCGGGCCGCATGACGAAGACCGCGTTACCGAATTGCGCGCTGCCCATTACACCTTGCGTGCAGTCAAGCCTTGCCCGCGCTGCCCGATCCCGTCAATTGACCAGGCCAGCGGCGCGCGTGGCGACAACCCGCTCGACATCCTCGCGCAGTATCGCGGTGGCCCCGATGGCGTGTTGTTCGGACAGAACATGATCACGCTTTCCGGGTTTGGAACCACCATTGCCACAGGTGACCGGCTTGACGAAGAGTGGTCGTTTTGAGCCGCGCCGGTTTGAGCCGCGCCAGCTTGAGCCGTGAGCACAAAGGCTTGTTGCTCGGTTTCCTCGGCGTGTTGATCTTCAGCGGCAGCCTGCCGGCCACGCGCATCGCCGTGCAGACGCTCGACCCGATGTTCGTCGGTCTGGGGCGCTCGGTGGTGGCCGCACATCTGGCTGCGATTGCGCTGATCGTCACGCGCCAGCCGTTCCCGCGCGGGGCGGCGTGGCTGTGGCTGGCGATTGCTGCGGGCGGCGTGGTGTTCGGCTTTCCGATTTTCACCTCGTGGGCAATGCGCTACGTGCCGTCGTCGCATGGCGCCATCGTGGTGGGATTGCTGCCGCTGGCCACCGTGATTGCGGCCACCTTCATCAACCACGAGCGCCCGTCGCGCGCGTTCTGGATTGCCAGCCTGATTGGCAGTGCGCTGGTAGTGGCGTTCGCAATGACCATGGGCGCGGGCTCTTTGCACCTCGCCGACGTCGCGTTGCTCGCGGCGGTGGTGCTCGGTGGCATTGGCTACGCGGCAGGTGCGCGCGTCACGCGTGAACTCGGCGGCTGGCAGACCATCAGTTGGGCGCTGCTGATCAGCGTGCCGGTGCTGTTGCCGATCACCGCCGCAGGCGCTTCGCGCACCGACTTCTCGGTCGTGCCCTGGAGCGCCTGGGCCGGCTTTGTCTACGTCGCAGTGTTCAGCCAGTACCTGGGTTTCTTTGCCTGGTATCGCGGCCTCGACATCGGCGGCG
>JANNCZ010000024.1:0-10235 GCA_031387185.1 Burkholderiales bacterium | reverse complement strand
GTGGCTTTGGTACCGGCCAGAATGATGAGGTCGGCCGCTGGCGCAGCCTGCCCCGGCCCGATGAATTGCAAATCGACTTGCGGATGCGCACGCAGTGCGTCGAAATCAGTGTGATTGGAGACACGCGGCGTGGCCGGCACGATGACTCTGAATTTGCCTTGCGCGGATGCTTGCGAACCCAAACTATCGGCCTGTTCGGTCTTGATCGCATCCTCGGCATCGAGATGCAGGCCGTGCAGATACGGCAACACGCCGAACACCGGTTTGGCAGTCTTCGCCTCAAGCCACGCGAGGCCAGGATCGAGCAAGGCTTTGTCGCCACGAAAGCGGTTGATGATGAAACCCTTGGTGCGCGCCCGCTCCGAGGGTGACAAACAATCGAGGGTGCCGGTCAAATGCGCGAACACACCACCACGGTCGATGTCGGCAACCAGCACCACCGGGCAATCGACTGCCTCGGCGAAACCCATGTTGGCGATATCACGATCGCGCAGGTTGATCTCAGCCGGGCTGCCGGCGCCTTCTACCAATACCACGTCATATTGCCGCTTGAGACGTTCGTAGGATTCAAGCACTGCCGCCATCGCACGCGGTTTGTAGTCGTGATAGTCGCGCGCATTCATGTCGGCGCGTGCCTTGCCGTGAATGATGACTTGCGCGCCGGTGTCGGAATTGGGCTTCAACAGCACCGGGTTCATGTCGGTGTGCGGTGCGAGGCCGGCAGCCTGCGCCTGCAGGGCTTGTGCGCGGCCGATTTCGCCGCCGTCACTGGTGACAGCGCTGTTGAGCGCCATGTTCTGTGGCTTGAACGGCACCACTGAAATGCCACGGCGCTTGAGCACCCGCGCGAGGCCCGCCACCAGCGTGCTTTTGCCCGCATCCGATGTGGTGCCTTGAACCATCAGGGTGCCGCGCATTGCGTATTTTTTCGCTCTCAAAGGGCAGGATTATCGCATTCACGCGATGCGATAATCGCGCTCTATGGCAATCACTTTGGTTTTGGGCGGCGCGCGTTCGGGGAAGAGCGCGTTTGCCGAGCAACTTGCTGCGCAGTCCGTATTGCAGTCTGCCGTGCAGTCTGCCAAGCCGGTGGTTTACATCGCCACAGCCACAGCGGGCGATGCGGAAATGACGGCGCGTATCGCGCACCACCGCGCACGCCGCCCGGCGGCGTGGCGCACTGTCGAAGCACCACTTGATCTGGGAGGCGCATTGCAACAGCATGCCTCGGCCAACACTTGCGTGCTGGTCGATTGCCTCACGCTCTGGCTCTCCAATCTGCTGTTCGATGGCGGCACGCAGTATCCGGACAACGGCCCGATCAATCCCGGCCCGCAGTTCGCGCAGCATCGCGATGCCTTGCTCGATGTGTTGCCACATTTGCCCGGTGACATCGTGCTGGTGTCAAACGAAATTGGCTTTGGCGTCACCCCGATGGGCGCGCTGTCGCGCTTCTTTGTTGATGAGGCCGGCCGCCTGCATCAGCGTGTCGCGGCGCTCGCGCAACAGGTGCGCTTGATCGTGGCCGGCTGCCCAGTCGCGGTCAAAGGGTAGTTGGGCCGGCATGCTGCTGGGCTTACATCCGCTGGAACTGTTGTGCCTGCTGCTTGCGGGCGTCGTGCTTGACCGGCTGCTGGGTGAGCCGCGGCGCTTTCACCCGCTGGTTGGTTTCGGCAATCTGGCGAGCCTGATCGAGCGCACCCTCAATCGAGCGCCACAATACCCGTTCTCGCGTCTCACGGGCGCGCTGGCATGGGCGCTCGCGGTGTTGCCCTTGAGCACCCTCGCCGTGTGGCTGACGGCGGCGGACACAGCAAGACCCTTGATGTGGGCCATTCACGCGCTCGCCCTCTACGCCGCGCTCGGTGCCACCAGCCTCAAGCAACACATTGCGCCAATTGCCATCGCGCTTGAACACCAGCAGCTTGACGAGGCACGCGCGCTAACGGCGCGCATCGTCTCGCGCGATACCGCCAATCTGGATCAGGCCGGCATCGCCCGTGCCGCTGTCGAGTCAGCGCTCGAGAACGGCAACGACGCGGTGTTCGGCACCTTGTTCTGGTTCATCCTGCTGGGCGCACCGGGCGCGATCCTGTTTCGCCTCGCCAACACGCTCGACGCAATGTGGGGCTATCGCAACCCGCGCTTTGTCTATTTCGGCTGCACCGCCGCGCGCTTTGACGATCTGCTCAATCTTGCGCCCGCACGCCTCACCGCCCTCACCTACGCAGTGCTCGGCAGCACCCGCAACGCACTGCTGTGCTGGCGCACGCAGGCCAGGGCATGGTCCAGCCCGAATGCCGGGCCGGTGATGGCATCGGGCGCGGGCGCACTCAGGGTGGCCTTGGGTGGCGCGGCCATCTACGAAGGCGCGGTCGAATCACGCCCGCCCCTGGGCAATGGTGCGACGCCAGACCACCGGCACATCGTGCTGGCCCTGCGCATGGTCGATCACGGCGTGCTGCTATGGATTGGATGCGTAGCAGTGGTGACCGCGGTGACCATGGCGGTGGCGCTATGGAGCACGGCCCATGCTTGAACACGGCGGGCGCCTGCTTGAGGCCGCGCGGCGGCATGGCATCGAGCCCTCGCGCTGGCTCGATCTTTCCACAGGCATCAATCCGCATGCTTATCCGGTGGGTGCCATCAATGCAGAAGCCTGGCGGCGGCTGCCGGAAGCCGAAGACGGCCTCGTCGAAATTGCGCGCCGCTACTACGGCATCGACAAGGACATGGTCGGTCATGTCGAGATCGTGCCGATTGCCGGTACGCAGGCGGCAATCCAGGCTCTGCCGCGTGTGCTCGCGGGCACTCTCGTTAGCAACGGCGCCAGCGGCCAGCCGCTGCGCGTCAGTGTCGCCGCGCTCACTTACAACGAATATGCCCACGCTTGGCAGCGAGCCGGCCATACCGTTGCTACGCATGATTTGTCGCACTTGCCGCAGGCGGCAGCGCAATCAGACATCGTGATGCTGTGCCAGCCCAACAACCCCACCGGTTCACGCCTCTCGAGTGAGTCGCTGCACACGATGCTGGCGTCACTGCGCCGCCGCTCAGGCTTCATGATTGTTGATGAAGCCTATATGGATGCCACCCCCGGCGACAGCCTGCTATGGTCCGTGAACGCCACCGATTGGGAACATCTGATCGTGCTGCGCTCGGTGGGCAAATTCTTTGGCCTGGCCGGCGCACGCGCCGGCTTTGCCTTGGGCCCTCCCGCAGTCATGCAAGCGCTCAGCGAAGAGTTGGGGCCATGGACCTTGTCCGGGCCAACCCGCGCCGCCGTGGCGCAGGCCTTGAACGACGCCCCCTGGCAAAACAACACGCGCGCGTCGTTGCACGCCATGGCCGCCAAACACGACGCAGTCCTGCAGCACCGGCTGCATGTCAACCCCACCGGTACCACCCTGTTCCGCTGGTTCGAACACCCGCGTAGCGCGGCGCTGTACGCCCACCTTGCCAGCACAGCGATCCTGGTGCGCCAGTTCGCAGCGCCGACAACTGGAGGGCAACCCAGACTGCGTTTCGGCATCCCTGCCAACGACCAACAACTCGCGCGGCTCGATGCCGCCCTGGAGAACTTCAAGTGAATCACCTCATCGCCACCCTCGCCTTGACCCTGCTGTGCGGCGCGGCATTCGCCAACATCACCGTCACCGACGATGCCGGCAAAACCGTCACACTCAAGGCCCCCGCCAAGCGCATCTTGAGCCTCGCACCGCATGTCACCGAGCTGCTCTACGCGGCCGGCGCCGGCGACCTGATTGCCGGCACGGTGGAATACAGCGACTTTCCCGAAGCGGCCAAACAAATCCCGCGCGTCGGCAGCCACAACTCGCTCGACCTCGAACGCATCCTTGCCCTCAAGCCTGACCTCATCGTCATCTGGCTGCACGGCAATTCACAAAAGCAGCTTGATCGATTGCTTGAACTCGGCATCCCGGCGTTCTACAACGAGCCGACCAAGCTCGACCACATTCCGCGCTCGATCGAAACCCTGGGTACCCTCACCGGCACCAGCACCGAGGCGCGCGCCGCAGCAAGCGCGTTCCGAACCAAGGTGGAGGCCCTGCGCACTCGATACGCCAACCGCGCGCCGGTGTCACTGTTCTATCAGGTGTGGAGCAAACCGCTCACCACCCTGAACGGCCAGCATCTGGTGGCCGACGTCATCAGCCTGTGCGGCGGCAAATCGCTGTTTGCCGACCTCAAACCCAAAGCCCCGGCAGTGGCCATGGAAGCCGTGATCGAAGCCGACCCGGAAGCGATTGTCTCGACCAGCATCCTCAAGGACGGGCTCGAGCTCTGGGCCAAATGGCCGCGCATGCGGGCGGTGAAAAACGGCCATCTGTTTGCGATGGACGGCAACATCATCAACCGCCACGGGCCACGCATTACCGATGGTGCCGAGAAGTTATGCGAGATACTCGAGTCAGTACGCCAGCGCCGCAGCGGTACCGAAGCGAAAAAATAGTCTGCCAACCTCCTGACCAATCCATGAGCTATCAACGCATCGCCTGCCTCTCCACCGAAGCGGTGGAAACGCTCTACCTGCTCGGGGCCGAAGCGCAGGTAGCCGGCATTTCCGGCTTTACCGTCTACCCCGCACGCGCGCGCAAGGAAAAGCCCAAGGTCAGCGGCTTCACCAGCGGCAAGATCGAGCGCATCCTCGCCGTCAACCCGGACCTGGTGATCGCCTTCTCCGACCTGCAGGCCGACCTGGCACGCGACCTGATCAAGGCCGGAATTGAAGTCCACGTCTTCAACCACCGCGACGTGGCCGGCATTTTCCGCATGATCACCACGCTGGGATCCTTGGTGGACAAGGCTCCCGAGGCAGAGAAGCTCTGCGAGGCGCTCCAGGAGCGCATCTCCAAGGCACGTGCTGTAGCAAACGCGCTGCCGCGCCGGCCGCGCATCTATTTCGAAGAGTGGTACGACCCGATGATCTCCGGCATCGGCTGGGCCTCGGAATTGATCACCATCGCCGGCGGCGACGACGTGTTCGCCGAGCTCGCCGCCAAGCAAGGTGCCAAGCAGCGCATCGTCGCCGACGGCAACGAAGTGATCGCCCGCGCGCCCGACATCATCATCGGCTCCTGGTGCGGCCGCAAGTTCCAACCCGATCATGTGCGGGCGCGACCTGGATGGGATGCGATACCTGCGTTGCGGGACGATCAACTATTCGAGATCAAATCGGCAGACATCCTCGCGCCCGGCGCTGCGGCGATTGAGCGCGGATTGACGCAGCTGTCGCGGATTGTCGGGGATTGGGCACGGCGCGAGTAACAGATTGGCAATTGCATCTAATGTTTACTGATTCAGTTTGCGTTACGGCTTTGCCTAAACGGCCATTAGCTTCTCTAGTTCACCACCTAGTCTAGTCAGCAAAGGCCCCGGCCTGATGGCAACCATTTCAAGGAGAGCTTTGTCGGAATGCCGAGGCTTTCGTCCTAGCTGGGCGCTCTGTGGAACTGGTGTTGCCGAGTACGTAGTCACGCAGCGCGCTGCACCGGCAGCAGCGGCTTGGGCGCATATTCAACTACGCGCCCGGCGTGTTCAGCTTGCTTGAGGCGCAAGTCGGCGCAGATGGCGGCGAGGTCGTGATGCATTTCGTTGGCATAGGCGGCGCGGGCGGCGCGCACTTCTTCGACGATGGGGTCGTTCCAGGTTTCCATGATGTCAGCTCTCCATGAGTTCTTCGGGGGTGCAGAGTTGCGGTGCGGTGATGCCTCTTGACAGGCAGAGTGCGTCGATGCGCGGACGCACGCGGGCGCTGGCGATGTGACGGCAGTTCCAGGTGAGGACGAACTCGGCGCCGTGCCATGCCGCTATAGCGACATGCAGCGCGTCGAGTGCGGCGGAGGGCGGCATCGCACCGGCAGTGAGAAACTCGCGGGCGAGTTGTTCAACTTGCTGGTTGATGTCGAGCAGCGGAAAAGATTCCAGCAGGGCCAGACGTTGCGCTGCCGCTTGCGCGTCGCCTGAGCTTGCTTCGCGGATGACGGCTTCGGAAATGACGAGTTCATACTTGCTGCGCTCGTCATCCCACCATTGGCGCGTGATGGCCTGATGCGCAGCGACGATCAGGTCGCGGCTCGGCCACGCGGTGACATAGCTGATCACCGAAGTTTCAATATAGACGCGCTGTTTCATGCGGTTATGGTAGCCCAATCAGCAATACGCAGGGCGGGGTACTGCCAATAGAAGGTGCTTCCTATGCGCGGGAGGGCGAGAAACAATTCCGTGACCGATGCCTTCGCCAGCGGCATTGTCGAGGGTACTGCCGGCGTCCACCTCGGCCTGATGATTGCCTATCCAAATCACAGACTGATCTGGCGTTCGATCTCACCAAGGCAAGCGTTGAAGTAGATGTCTTCAACCACCGCGATATGGCCGGCATATCCGCAGCATGACCACGCTGGGAGCGTTGGTGGACAAGGCTTCCGAAGCAGAGAAGCTCTGCGAAGCGCTCCAGGAGCGCATCTCCAAGGCACGCGCTGTGGCAAAAGCCTTGCCGCGCCGGTCGCGCGTCTATTTCGAAGAGTGGTGCGACCCGATGATCTCCGGCATCGGCTGGGCCTCGGAATGGATCACCATCGCCGGCGGCGACGACGTCTTCGCCAAACTCGCTGCCAAACAAGGCGCCAGGCGACGCATCGTTGCTGCCTTGTCTAAGCGGCTTCCCGGCTGGCAACGCCAGCCCGCACCTCGGTAAGGCTGCCCTCCGGCGCTGCGCTTATTGCGCGCCGGTCTTTGAAAACAGACTGAGTACCACCACACCCGCCACAATCAGGCCGATGCCGATGATGCCCGCGAGGTCGAGCACCTGGTGGTAAACCGTCCATCCGATCACGGTCACGAGCGCGATGCCGGCACCGGACCAGATCGCGTAAGTCACGCCGAGCGGAATCGTGTTCAACACGAGTGACAAGAAATAGAACGCCAGCGAGTAACCGGCCACCACCAGCACCGACGGCACCAGGCGCGTAAATCCAGCGGCAGCCTTGAGAGCAGAAGTGGCCACCACTTCGGAGGCGATGGCGATAGCGAGATAAAACCATTGCATGGGGTGCCTGCTCCTGACGTGGGTGGGGCGGATTATGCGACCGCCGGTGGCGTGGCCGGGGCGGGCTCGATCAGCCCGATGATAAATGGGCGGCGCATCAAGGCCGCTGCCCGCGCAGCGCAAGGTGTGCAGCCAATCCACACAGGGTAAAGCCAAGCATCAGCAACCCAAGGTTGCGCGAACCCTGATGTGACACCAGTCCGACGCTGTAGGCACCCAATGCGCCCATCAACTGCTGCATGAGCCCCGCGAGCGCTGCGGCTGAACCTGCCAAAGCCGGAATCACGCCCACTGTGCCGGCCAACGTGGGCGGCACGAGCAGGCCGTGGCCCACGCCGAGCAGCATCAGAGGTACGGTAAAGGCCAACGGCACATGCAGCCCCATCAAGGCCAGGCCAAGCATGAGCAGCACGCCGGCGACAGTAGCTGCCTGGCCCACGGCCATCACCCAGCGTTCACCCTTGCCGTGAATCAGGCGGCTGGTCAGGAAATTGCCCGTCATGTAGGCCAAGGGCACCACCATGATGTACCAGCCGATGCCATCGGGCCCGACGCCGTAGCTGCGCAAGACGATCGGGGCGCCGGAGAGGAAGACGTAAAACGCCGCCGTCGCGGTGCACAGAAGCAGCACGTAGAGCACCAACGTCCTTTGCTGCAGCAAGGTGGCGTAGGCCGATACCATGTCGCTGAGCCAGTGGCCGCTGAGCGGCGTTGTCGTGGTGCGGGCCGGCAGCGTGCGCACCGCAGCCACCAGCAGCACAAGCGCTACCACCATGACGAGGATGAAGTTGCTCTGCCATCCAAACCGCACATGCAGTTGCCCCCCAATCACGGCCGCGAACGGCGGCGACAGCCCCATCGACATGCCCACATACGCCATGACCTTGGTGCGTTGCGATCCTTGATACTGGTCCTGCACCATGGCGCGTCCCACCACGGCGCCTGCCGCACTGCCCACGCCCTGCAGCACCCGCCCGGCAATCAGGACATGCAGATTGGGCGCCAGTGCCGCGATCAGCGAGCCCAAGGCCAGCAGGCCGAGGCCGATTACCAGGATGCCTTTGCGGCCATACCGGTCCGAGAGCGGGCCGTAGACCAGCTGGCACACGCCATACGCCACCACAAACCCGCTAAAGGTCAATTGCACCTGCGCCTGGCTGGCGCCAAACAGCGCGCCCCACTCCTGCATGGACGGCAGGCAGATCGTCATGGCGATCAAGCCGAAGGCGAGCTGGGCGAGGAGGTTGGTGAGAAGCATGAAGAGAGTGTACGGGCCTGACGTAGTCCGGAGGTGGCAGGCTCGCCGCGCCTCATCATTGGCACGTGTTGCTCAGCGTGCTGCGGTCAACACGTCCGCGATTGCATCCGGATTCGATGCGAAATAGGCATGAAAATAGGATGCAGTGATCGAACCAATTCGATAGACCGCCTCACCCGGCTGCTGATCGCGCGTACGCGTGGCGCGCCGCCATGGTTCAAGCGTCGTCTCGAAACGCGAGTAGTGAAATGCATGGCCGCGCATTGGTTCCGATGTGTCGCCTAGCGCCACGTCCATCATGCCGAGTGCAGCGAGGCGCTTTTGCATCACTGTGCGGCCCGGCAGCAGGCCAGCCATCGTGTACGTTTTGCCATCCACGGTTTCCAGCGATTCGGCCAGGGCCATCATGCCGCCACACTCCGCCAGGATCGGTTTGCCTGCGGCACAAAAACTGCCCAGCGACGCGAGCCAGCGTGAAGCACCAGACAGCGACTCCGCATGGAGCTCGGGATAACCGCCGGGGATCCACAGTGCGTCGGCGGTTGGGACGGGTTCGTCGGCCAACGGCGAGAAGAACGCGACCCGAGCGCCCATGCCAGTCAGCGTGGCCAGATTCGAAGGGTAAATGAACGAGAACGCCGCATCGCGTGCCACCGCGAGCGTCAGGCCGGAAAGCCTTGGTGGGAGCGGTTCTTCTATCGATGGTTCAAAAGAGACAGGTGGCGGAAGTGCGGTAAAGCCCCCTGCTTCGACCAAATCAGCCAGCGCGTCAAGGCGCAACATCAGGTCCGGCAATTCGCTCGCTTGCACCAGGCCCAGGTGCCGCTCTGGCAGCGGCGTGGCAGAGCGACCGATGGCGGCGATGAGGGGAATGTCTGGCGGCAGGCTGTGCAACAGCATGTCGCGATGGCCGGGGCTGGCGACGCGGTTTGCGACGACGCCCGCAAAGGGCGTGGTGCGATAGTGTTTGAGGCCCATGGCCAGCGCACCGAAGGTTTCGGCCATGGCGCCGGCATCAATCACTGCGGCGACCGGCACGCCGAATTCAACGGCGAGATCGGCGCCGGATGGCTTGCCGTCGTAGAGGCCCATCGCGCCTTCGATCAGGATCAAGTCGGCCTGTTGCGCCGCCTGATACAGCAAGGCACGGCTGCGCGCGGTGCCGACCATCCACAGGTCGAGGTTTTCGACCGGATGGCCAGAGGCCGCTTGCAGGATCATCGGGTCAAGAAAATCCGGGCCGCTTTTGAACACGCGCACGCGGCGCCCCTGCCGGGTGTGAAAGCGCGCCAGGGCTGCAGTGACGGTGGTCTTGCCCTGCCCGGACGCAATCCCGGCGACAAACAGCGCCGGGCACTGCACGGCGGCTGTCGTCACAGGCTGATCGCTCAAAACTCGACTCCGGGCATGGCTTTTACGCCTGCTTTGAAGGCGTGTTTGACGAGCGTCATGTCGGTAACCGTATCGGCGGCTTCGATCAGCTCCGGCGGCGCACCGCGGCCGGTGATCACCACATGCTGCATCGGTGGCCGGGTTTGCAGGTTTGCCACCACCTGGTTGACGTCGAGATAACGCAGTTTCAACGCGATGTTGAGTTCATCGAACAGCACGAGGCCAATGCTGGCATCGGCGAGCAGTTCGCGCGCCTTGGCCCAGGCGGTTTCGGCCTTGGCGACGTCGCGTTCGCGATCCTGGGTGTTCCAGGTGTAGCCCTCGCCCATCACGTAGTAGCGCACCTCATCGGGAAAGCGCCGGTAGAAGCGTTCCTCACCGGTTGCCATCGCGCCCTTGATGAACTGCACTACGCCAACCTTCATGCCGTGTCCAAGGGCTCTTGCCACCATGCCAAAACCGGAGCTCGACTTGCCCTTGCCGTTGCCGGTGGTCACGACGATCACGCCGCGTTCG
>JANNCZ010000021.1:0-5213 GCA_031387185.1 Burkholderiales bacterium | reverse complement strand
GCGCCACTACCGTGTGATCCTGCTCGATAACCGCGGCGCCGGCAAGACCGTGGTCAACAACGCGCTGGTGCATCGGGTCGCGGTGATGGCCAGCGACATTGCCGCCGTGCTCGATGCGGCCGGCGAGAAAACCGCGCACGTGATGGGCATGTCGATGGGCGGCATGATCGCGCAGGAGTTCGCGCTCAACCATCCCGCGCGCCTGCGTTCGCTGATTCTGGCGGCGACAAATTGCGGTAGCCACTATGCCGTGCAGGCCGAGCCGAAAGTGTGGGGTCTGCTGTTCAGCAAGGCCGGCATGGTGGCCGAAGAGGCGCTGCTGGCGATGGCGCCGTACACCTATGCCAAAGACACGCCGCTCGACCTGATCGACGAAGACCATCACGTGCGCATCGCCAATTACCCGGCGCGGCGCGGCTATCAGGCGCAGTTGCACGGGCTGATCGGCTGGACTTCCTATCCGCGCCTGCCCTCGCTGCGCTGCCCCACGCTGGTAATGCATGGCGACGAAGACCGGCTGATTCCGCCGGCCAATGGTGATCTTCTGGCCAAGCACATTCCGGCTGCGAAGCTGGTCAAGTTCAAGCAGGCCAGCCACTGGCTGCACACCGACCAGCTTGAGCAGACCGTCGCCTCGGTGCACGGGTTTTTGCGCGGGCAGCGCACGGCGGCTTGAGGCGCGAACGCTGCCCCTTCGCAGGAGTGGAAGTGACGCCACCAGCCTTCAGGCTGGCTTGGCGTGCAGCGTAATCCCCAATGCGGGCAGGAGCCTGAGGATTGTGTCGTAGCGCGGTTTGGCTCCCGGTGCGAGTGCCTTGTAGAGGCTCTCACGCCCCATCCCCGCGTCACGGGCGAGTTGTGACATGCCTCGTGCGCGCGCGGCGGTTCGCACCGCCTGCAAAAACACATCGGGGTTGCCGTCTTCCAGCGCCGCGTTCAAAAATTCCGCGATCGTGGCGTCGTCAGTCAGATAGTCTGCGGCGTCGAAGGGAGCGACGCCGAGAGGATTTTTTGCTTTGGTCATCACCACTCCTTTACAGCCACTTGAGCATTTCCTTGGTACGCTTGATATCGCGTTGCTGGCTCGACTTGGTGCCGCCGCTCAGCAACAGGTAAACCACTTCTCCGCGGCGCGTGAAGTAAATGCGATAGCCCGCACCCACATGCACGCGCATTTCCGAGATGCCTTCGCCCACCGGTTCACAATCGCCAAAGTGCCCTGCGACCATCGCATCGAGGCGCTGCGCAATCCGCGCGAGCGCAACTTTGTCGCGGAGGGATGTCAGCCAAGCGTTGAACTCGGCGGTTCGGAGCAAGGTATTCACAATGTGATTGTATTACTTCGGATACAGACACGCAATGCCGTCTTCGCCGCTGCGCTTGCCGCCGTTCACCCTACTGATCTCGCCGCTGGTCTCGTGACGAATAGCCTATTGCGACCTGCACTTGCGGACGCGACAAGCGAATACGCCAGCCAGCCTGCCTGTCAGCCGCTCCAGGAGCCAGTCCTGGCGGGCATGCCCTGAAGAAGCGCATGGATTGGACTTTAGCGGGCAGCCGGTCGACGGCCACCAGCACTCGCCGACGGTCGCGCGGCATCACGCCGCGCCCCTCACACCCCTGTAAACGCGAACTCCACTTCCGGCTTCAAACCGCTGATGATGCGTGCAATCGACTTGCCCGATCCGCACGAGTGGGTCCAGCCGAGCGTGCCGTGGCCGGTGTTGAAATAAAGATTGGGGAGTTTCGAGCGCCCGATGATCGGCACATTGGATGGCGTGGCGGGGCGCAGGCCGGTCCAGAATTGCGCGCTCTCCGAGTCGCCCGCTCCCGGGAACAGCTCCTCAACGCGGCGCACGATGGCTTCGCAGCGCACCCGGTTAAGGTCGCGGTCGTAGCCATTGAATTCGGCCGTGCCGGCGATGCGCAGGCGGTCGCCGAGGCGCGAGAACACGAGCTTGTATTCGTCATCGGTGAGCGAGACCTGGTGCGCCATGGACGCATCTTTTACCGGCATGGTGACCGAGTAGCCCTTGGCCGGGTAGATCGGCAGTTCGATGCCGAGCGGCTTGGCGTAGAGCGGCGAGAGGCTGCCCATCGCCAGCACGTAGGCATCGGCGCGCAGGCGCAAGAAGCGGCCTTCGCCGTCGGTGGCTTCGATGTGGTCGATGCTGCCGCCGGACTCGCGCAGCGCGGTCACGGTGTGGCTCATCAGGAACTGCACGCCATCGGTTTCGCAGCGTTTGACCAGTTCACGCGCAAACTGGTTGGCGTCACCTGATTCGTCCTCGGCGGTGTAGGTGGCGCCGGCCAGTCGCGGGCGAATATGGCGCAGCGCCGGCTCTAACCTGACCGCTTCGTCGGCCGAGATCACGCGGCGCTCGCAGCCGAGCTCGCGCATTTGCGCAGCGGGGGCTTCGGCACCGGCGAATTCCTTCTCGCTGGTGTAGAAGTGCAGGATGCCTTGTGTGCGCTGGTCGTAGCTGATGCCGGTGTCGCGGCGCAGTTGTTGCAGCATGTCGCGGCTGTAGGTGCCCAGGCGCACGATTTCACGGATGTTGTGGCGCGTGCGCCCCGGTGTGCATTCGCGCAGGAATTGCAGACCCCAGCGCCATTGGCGCGCGTCGGCACGCAGGCGGAACAGCAGCGGCGCGTCTTCCCGGCCCAGCCACTTCAACACCTTGAACGGTGCGCTCGGGTTGGCCCAGGGTTCGGCGTGGCTGACCGAGATTTGCCCGCCATTGGCGAAGCTGGTTTCGGCGGCGGGGGAAGCCTGACGGTCAACGACGGTCACATCGTGGCCGAGCTGGCGCAAAAAATAGGCGGATGTGACGCCGAGCAGGCCGGCACCGAGAACGATGACTTTCATGAAACAGCTCCAGCCGATGAAGGGATGCGGAGGAAACGCTCGGTCAAATGCACCCAGTAGGCGGCACCGGGCGCGATGTTGCGGTCATCAAAATCGTAGCCGGGATTGTGCACCATGCAGGCGCCGTGTCCGCCATGTTCACCCGTGCCATTGCCGATCAGAAAGTAGCTGCCCGGCACCTTTTCGAGCATGAAGGCAAAGTCTTCGCTGCCGGTGAGCGGCGGGCCATTGGCGATCACCGCATCGGCGCCAAAGGCTTCTATCGCGGTGTCGCGCGCAAAGGCGGTTTCGGCAGGGGTATTGACGAGCACCGCATAGCCTTGCCGGTAGTCGATTTCGGCGCGCACGCCGAAGCTCTCGGCCTGCGCCAGCACCAGTGCCTTGATGCGCCGCTCCAGCGTCGCGCGCACCGTGCGATCAAGCGCACGCACGCTCAAACGCAGCGTGGCAGTTTGCGGAATCACATTGTTCGCTTCGCCGGCCTGAAATGCGCCGACGGTCACGACTGCCGCATGCAGCGGATCAATGTTGCGCGCGACCACGGTTTGCAGTGCCAGCACGATGGCCGCGCCTGCCACCACCGGGTCGGCCGCGTGGTGCGGCATGGCGCCATGGCCGCCGGTGCCGTGCAGGGTGATGTCAACGTAGTCGGACGAAGCCATCGCGGCACCGTCACGGAACACAAAACGCCCCTGCGGATGTCCGGGCATGTTGTGCAGGGCAAAGATGGCGTCGCACGGGTATTTCTCGAACAGCCCGTCTGCCATCATTTTTTTCGCGCCGCCCATGCCTTCTTCGGCCGGCTGAAAAATCAGGTTGAGCGTGCCGTCGAAGGTGCCGTGGCGCGCCAGGTGGCAGGCTGCGGCGAGCAGGATCGCGGTGTGGCCGTCGTGGCCGCAGGCATGCATCACGCCGGCGTGGGTGCTGGCATGCGGCAGACCGGTAGCCTCGTGAATCGGCAGCGCATCCATGTCGGCACGCAGCCCGAGGCGGCCGCTGCCATTGCCACGCCTGAGTTGCCCCACCACGCCGGTGCCGCCCAGCCCCCGCTCGACCGCATAGCCCCATTGCGTCAGGCGCTCGGCCACCAGATCGCTGGTGCGAAATTCCTGAAAGCCGAGTTCGGGATGGCGGTGAAGGTCCCGGCGCAACTCGATAAAAGGCTGGGCGTCGATGTGCGCGGGGGTCAGGTGGATGGTGGCGTGCATGGTGTGAGTGTCGGGAAGCGTGTCGGGAAGCGTGTCGGTAAGCTGCGCGTGGCGGCGACTTTTCTGTGCTGATTGCAATTTTTTCTGTGCTGGCTGCCGCGCCGCTTACCCGTTTGCCGGTTTACTGTGGCTGCAGGTTGATCGACTTGGCGATGGCGCGGAACTGCTCGATGCCGGACTGATAGGCACGCGCTGCCTCAGCCAGCGAAAGCGGTTTGGCCGGGTCGGTAGACTGTGCGATGAGCGCATTGCGCACGCCGGTGTCGCCCAGCACTTCGCTCAGGGCCTTGTGATAGGTCTGCACGATGGCTTCCGGCGTGTCCTTCTTCACGAAGTAGCCGGTCCAGATGCTGAAGTTGAAATCCTTGAAGGTCTTGCCTTCGGAGACGCTCGGCACCTGCGTGGCTGCGTCCAGACGGGTGGGCGACAGGGTGGCGACGATGCGGATACGGCCCTGGTCGGCGAGTGCGGCAAAGGACTTGCTGTAGGGAATCATGGCAAAGTCGATATCACCGGACACCAGGTTGGGCACCAGATCGGAAAAGCCTTTGTAGGGGATATGCGTCATGGTCGCGCCGGAGACCTTGGCGAGGTGCTCGCCGAGCAGGTGATAGAAGGAGCCGACGCCCACGCTGCCGTAGGTGAGCGGCTTGTCTTTCGAGTTTTTTGCCAGCGCCACCAGTTCATCAAAGGTGTTGGCCTTCAGATCCTTGCGCACAAACACCGCCATGTTGGCCACGCCGATCATCTGCACCAGGCGGAAATCTTCGCTCTTGAATTTGACCGCGGCGTTGGCCAGCGGCGAGAGAATCAATTCGTTGGGCGAACCCTGGAACAGGTAGTAGCCGTCGCTGTTGGCGGACAGCACCTTTTGCGCGCCGATGGCGCCGCTGACGCCGCCCAGGTTTTCAACCAGCACCGGCTGGCCCAGCTGTTTGGAGAGCGGGTTGTTGACCATGCGGGCAATGGTGTCGGACAGGCCGCCGGCCGGGTAGGGCACCATCAGGTTGACTTGTTTGGCGGGGAAGGTCTGCGCCAGCGCGACCGAGGCGGCGAGGGCACTGAACAGCAGGGTGGTGAGGGTGCGGGTGAGGCGCATGATGTCTCCTTGGGATGGTGGGCGTTCCCGTGCTCTT